>CAKTFF010000274.1 GCA_934553185.1 uncultured Devosia sp. | reverse complement strand
GCCTCCGCTCGTCCGGTGCCGCGAGGCAGGCCCAGAACGACGTTCTCCCTAGCAGAAAGATGATCGAACAGGCTTTCGGACTGGAGCAGCAGCGAGACAGGGCGTTGTTCGGGCATGAGTTTGATCAGCGATCGTCCGTCTAGCGTGATATTGCCCGCGAGCGGCTGGAGAAACCCGGCCAACAGGTCAAGCAGGGTGGATTTGCCCGAGCCGCTGGCGCCGCCTATGGCGGTGATCTGTCCCGGCTCGGCCGCAAAAGAAAACAGGTAGTCTTCTTTGTGGCCGGGGTAGCGGAAGCGGAGATCGTCAACCTGGAGCATTGCCCATCCTTTCGATCAGTTTGGGTAGGCCCCAGAAGGCAAGCACCGTCCAGAGCAGCAGGATTGCGGCAATGGCTGCAGCATCGTTGTTGCGATAGGCGCCTAGAGCGCGGAACATCATCAGCGGTAGAGTCTGGAAATCCTGGGTGCCGAACAGGGCGATGACGCCCAGATCGCCCAGCGAAAAACAGAAGGCGAGGGCCAGGGTGACGCCGATGTCGCGCCCCAGAAGCGGGTACTCGACGAGGCGGAACTGTTGCCAGCCGCTCAGCCCCAGCGCGCGGATCAGCTTGCCGCGACTGCGGGCAATGGATTCGAGCGGCGGACCAAGGGTGGCCATGGCAAAGGGGAGGGCGAGGAGGCTGTTGGCGAGGATCACCACAAAGGGTGCGGCGGTGGCAGGGGCGAGGCCCATCTGTCGGACCAGAAGGAAGAAGCCGAGCGACAGCACGACGGCGGGCACAGCCAGATAGCTGAAGGCTGGCATGCCGAGGAGGGTTCGCAGCTTGCCACTGCCGGTCGCGGCGCGTCCGAGGGCCAGAGCGAAAGCGAGAGCGAGGGTGAGGAGAGCGGATAGGGAGCCGATCAGGAGGCTGCTCCCGGCGGCCCACCAGACAGCAGGTCGGGACAGGATGGAGCCGATGCCGGCGCCCAGACCATCCACCAGCACGGAGAGGAGCGGGAGTGCGAAGCCGACGAGACAGATGAGCAGAACAAGAATTTGCAGGAGACGGGCAGAGCCGCTGTCCTGCCAGCGCGGTGGGGTGGAGGCGCCAAAGCTTGCCGGAACGGGGGCAAGTGCGGCGGCGGCAAGGATCACGCCTGAGCATATCGCAATCTGGGTCGCGGCCAGAAACACGGCGCCCACAAGGTCGAATTCTTGTTGCACGGCAGCATAAAGGGCTACTTCGAGGGTCTGGTTAGCGGGGCCGCCGCCCAGCATCAGAACGATGGGAAAGCTGGTGAAAGCCAGAAGGAAGATGATGGCGCCAACGCCCGGCAGGGTAGTGCGCATGGCGGGCCAGTCGAGATAGGCAAAGCGCTGCCAGGCCGATAGGGCGAGCGATTGGCCGGTCTTGAGGCGTGCTGATGGGATGGCATCGAGCCGGGCGAGGATGATGCGGGCGGCAAAGGCGCCATCGAGCACGACATGGGCCAGCAGAATGCCGGACAGGCCGAAGGCAGGGTTGCCGATGGAAACGCCGAACAGCGATTGCGCTGCCTGGTTGATCCAGCCATTGCGGCCCCAGATGGACAGGAGGCCGAAGGCCACGACCATGCCGGGGGTGACGATGGCGGATGCGAACAGCCCCACAACCAGATCGCGCCCGGGAAAGCGGAGACGATTGAGCGACCAGGCAAGGGCGGCACCGACAAGCAGGGACAGAATGGTGGTCAGCCCAGCCTGGAGTGTGGTCATGCGCACAAGGTGCGGAATATCGACGCGGGAACCGGCACTTGGACTGGTGGCTGCGGCGAGGATCGACCAGAGCACCAGGGCGATCAGCGCGGCGATAGCGGCGGCTAGGGTGATGGCTGCGGCTAGTCGCATGGGGCGGTGGGGCAGGGTCAGCATAAGGGCATCCGATGCCGTCCCGACACCCAAGCGGCACCTCCCCCCTTATGGGGGAGGATGGAAGGGGGTGCGAGAGCCCCGATATGGAGGCCAACCGCCCCCAACCCTTGATCCCTCCCCGCAAGGGGGAGGGTGTCGACTGCGAGTTCCACGTTGTAGGCCCTACTGGATCGCGGTCAGCATTTCGTCGATCCATTCGCGGCTGTGGGCGGCGATTTCTTCATCCGTGAAAGACAGGGTCTTGGACGGCTGGGGCAGGGTGGCGAAGGCTGGGTCGAGCTGTTCGCCGAGATCAAGCACGGGGAACATCCAGTTGGTATGGGGGATGATCTGCTGGCCTTGGGCGGAGACGAGATAGGCGAGAAATTGCGCGGCGAGCTCGGGCTGGTCGGTTGATTTGAGAATGCCAGCGACTTCGATCTGCGGATAATGGCCCTCAGTGAACAAAGCGGCCTTGATCGTGTCGTCGCCTTCTTCGATCAGGTGATAGGAGGGCGAGGTGGTGTAGCTCAGCGTCAGGTCGGCTTCGCCGCTGAGGAACAGATCGTAGCTTTCGCTCCAGTCGCGGGTGACGGTCAGAATATGGGGCTTGAGGCCCTGCCAGATTTCTGCAGCCCGGTCGCCATAGGCGGCCTTGATCCAAAGAACGAGGCCGAGCCCCGGCGTAGCGGAGCGCGGATCCTGGATGGTGATCTTGACCGTGTCGGGCAGCGCGATCAGCTCTTCGAACGAAGTGGGCGGCGTGGCCATAGTGTCCGTGTCGTACATCACCGCAAAATGGGCATAGTCGAAGGGGACGAACTGCCCGTCGGTCCAGGTGTTGGGCAATGCGAGGCCGGAGAGGTCAAGGCCATGGTCTGCAAACAAGCCGGTGGCACGGGCTTCGCCGGCAACAGCGGTGTCGAGGCCGACGATGATGTCGGCTTGCGTTGTGGCGCCCTCGAGCTGGACGCGGCGCAGGGTGCCGATGGAGCTATCGGCGGCGACCCACTCGAGCGTGCAGCCGCAGGTGGCTTCAAACCCGGTCTTGAGCTGGGGGCCGGGGCCCCATTCGGCGGCAAAGCCGTCATAGGTATAGATGGTGAGTTTGGGCAGATCCTGCGCGATGGCGGGCGCGGCAAACAGTCCGAAAAGGACCGCAAGCGCACAAGGAGCGAATTTGACCATGGGTCATTCCCTTCAATGGTGTTGCGGCCATGAGTGAAGGGATGTGTCAATGGAGAGGGCACGAGATGCCCTTGCCATCTCGAACTTCCTCCGCCAGCATGACCTGGTTCAGGTTCAATGGGTAACTCTCAGCTCCGGAATAACCGGAACACCCCAGCGAGACACCGCAAACCTAGTGAGAGTGTTCTTCCAGTGCAAGAGAGTTCCGTGGATCGCGACGCACCGCTTCTGGTGTTCGAGCAGCCGCTCGCCATCGTGGGTGGTGGCAGCGTTGATCCGGCGCTGCTGCGAGAGTTGGCGGCGCGGGGCGTGTCGCTGGTGGGGGCGGATAGCGGCGGCGATACGATCGGCGCTGCGGGGCTTTTGCCGGCCGCAATCGTGGGGGATCTGGACTCCCTGTCGAGCCGTGCGGATTGGGAAAAACGTGTGCGGGTGATCCACCTGCCCGAGCAGGTCACGACCGATTTCCAAAAGGCCTTGCGTTCAACGCAGGCGCCGCTGACGCTGGCGCTGGGCATGACCGGCAAGCGGCTTGACCATACGCTGGCTGCGCTCAGCGCGGTGTTGCAATATGCGCCGATGCGGCGCCTGATGCTGGTGGACGAGGTGGATGTGGCGCTTGCGGTGGTGGGACCGATCCGCTTTGAAGCCGCGGTGGGTGAGCGGGTGTCGATCCATCCGCTGTTGCCGACGCGGTTTGTTCGATCCGTGGGGCTGCGCTATGGAATGGACGGGCTGCTGCTGGAGCCGGGTGGGTTGATCGGGACGTCCAATGA
>CAKTFF010000273.1 GCA_934553185.1 uncultured Devosia sp. | reverse complement strand
AGAAATTTCCGCCGTTCGGCCGGCGTCATGTCCTCGCCTTCGTCGCGCATCAATTCCGCCGAGCCGCGGATCGCCGTCAGCGGGGATTTGAGCTCGTGCGAAACATGGGCGGCAAAGGACCGCATATATTCCGTTCGATCCATCAGGCGAGACGCGAGATCGAGAAAGGCCTGAGAAAGCGTTGCCAATTCGGCTGTGCCATAGGCGTCGGGAGGCCGGATCGCGCGTCTTCCGCCGAGCGCGATCTCATGCGTTCGCCCGATCAGCGCATCGATCGGCCGCGCCACGGCGCGGGTCAGCACATAGGCGATCACCAAGGTGGCGATGAACGAGGCCACAAGCACGCCGATCTCGAGCGTCGAAAGACCGCGCCCGCCGAAAAGCCGAACGAGGATGATCAGTCCGGACGGCAGGCCAAGCACGGCCAGCAAAACCCCATAAATGACCAGCACTAGGGATGGCCGCCATTTGGTTGGAACCCGCGGTGCTGCCGTCATGAAAGGGTCTTGAGCGGGCCGAGCCTGAAGCCCACGCCATGGATCGTCGTCACGATGTCGGTACAACCCGCCGCAGTGAATTTGGCACGAATGTTGCGGATATGGCTGTCTATAGTCCGATCCGATACATGCACATCACCGCCGTAGGCTGCCGCCATCAAGACATCGCGCGAAAAGACCATGTCGGGACGAGCAAGAAGCGTAGCGAGAACGGCAAATTCGAGCGCCGTCAACGAGAGCGGCACCGTCTGCCACGTCACGCTGTGGGCACTACGATCGAGCCGCAGTCCGCCTTTCGCCAGCACGATGTCCCCTGTCGGGAGGTTCACGGTGGTCCGCTTGAGGATAGCCTTGACCCGGGCCACCAGCTCACGCGGGCTAAACGGCTTGCTGACATAATCATCTCCGCCGATCTCGAGCCCGATGATGCGATCGACCTCCTCGTCGCGGGCGGAGAGGAACAGGATCGGGACATCCGAGGTCTTGCGGATGGTGCGGCAAACATCGAGGCCATCGCGCTCCGGCATGCCGATATCGAGCACGATGAGATCGGGGGCGTGGCGCCGCCAGGCGATCAGCGCTTCGCCGCCATCGCGCGCCGATGTGACGACCATGCCGGCCCTCTCAAGCGCAAAGGTAATGACATCGCGAATAGAAGGCTCGTCATCGACGACAAGGATGCGGCTGTTCATGACACCTCTCCGCCCGATACCCTCTCGTTGTGCCGCGTCGGGGGCGCCGAGACAACCTCCTGTATGGCAAGATAGTGCTTGAGGCGCTCCGTGCGCCAGGACCAGCCGCGCAAATCGCGCCCGCTGGACAGCAGTTCCCCAGCCAGCGCTGATCGGGTCGCGACGGCCCGCGCCCAAAAACTGGTTCCTAGCACCAGCTGCGCGATGAGCCCATCTATGGCCGGGATGGCGCTTGGTCCAAGCTCGCGGAGATAATCAAGATCGGCAGACATGCCTTCTCCGGTCAATTCGAGGCTATGCTCGACATTGAAGCGGGCGATGTAGCTCGACAGATCGACCATCGCCGAAGCGTAGAGCACCACTGTCAGGGACAACAGATTGGTGGCGACGAGGAAGCCATTCGATCTTCGCAGCCAGATGCGCACGATGATCAGCACGAGTCCGACCGCCACCAGCCCCATCCATATGCCCGCCACCAGCCGCAACTCGGTCAAGTAGTAGACTTCGACATAGAGTTTGAGCCGCAGCATGGCGGAAAGGCACAGCAATACGTTTTGCACGATGAATAGATAGACCAGCGCCTTGATGATCCGATCCTCGCGCACGGGACTGCGCTCGCGCATGGCCACCAGCACGAAGGCACCGGCAAGCAGAGCCGTCACGATCAATGGATAAGCGCCACGATGGGCATATTCAGCGTGACTCATGCCCTCAGGCAGGGCGACGCCGCCCCAGAGATAAACAAGATCCATGCTGGTCTGGATGGCAAAAAGTGCATTGAAGACCAACAGGGACCTGAAGATTGCGGCACTCCCCAACCAGGTCGAATTATCTGGCATAACGGTTTTTTCGGATGCCTGTTGATGACGCGACCGGAGCAACTTGGGTCGCAGCACCGCCCAAATGCATGCTGCAAGAGCAAGCCAGAACATCATGCGGTTCGGCTTGATGAGACTGAGCAGATTCGGTGGCCTGGCTGCCGACAGCACCGTCTCGATCAGCGGATTGGCCGCCGCAAAAAGATTAAGGAAGACGGCACCAAGGCAAAGCGGCACCACCCAGGCCACCAGCCAGCGCGCAGCCTTGCGTCCCCAATGCTGGTTCAGCGCCGGCCTCAACGTGGCAGCATCCCTGACAAGGCGGATTGGCGCCGGCACCAAGAAGCGTAGCAGCAAACTCGGCATGCGCTCGATATCTCGCGGCAGCATCCGCCCGGCAATCAGCGCGGCAAGGCCAAGGCCAGACGCGGACAAGGCGAGGCTGATCAGTGTGACGGCCTCAAACAAGGGAAAAGAGAGAACCAGCGCGGTGACCCAGCCGATCAACCCCTGTCGAAACCGTCGCCTGCGCCACGCCAGAGCCAGGTTCGCCGAAGCGATGGCGAAAGCGACCAGAAAAACGTTGATCCCGGTGGCGGCGTCGAACAGCAAGACATCACTCAGCGCCACTAATAAAACGGTCGTGATCGCCACCCAGACCATGGTGCGCGATCGCTTTGATACCGGTGTTGTTGTGTTCAGCATCGGCTTTGCCTCCAATAATGACCTGAAAGGCGCAACCTGACCGCCACCGCTCCGGCTTGCATGGGATTGGGAGGTCGACCACCAGCCACCAGCCGTTGTTGACGATGCTGCTGGGAAGCTGTGTGGAGGATTTTGGCCGGAGGCGATCAGGGTTGCGCATGGCGCTGAACCTGACGAAGAGGCTCGCAGAATTTATGCAGATGCTTGGGAGGTATCGAGGCACCGCGCGGCCGCGCGCTTACCGATCACTTGCCTAATCGCCGCAGCAAGCAGACTGGTTCGATGCGCCGATGGTGACCTACCTTCGATGATGTCCTTGTCGGTCAGCCACTGTAAATTCCGACAATCGCAAGGTGACGCGCATCTTCGCTGTGATCAGGCCATTCCTGCATTTGGACGAAGTTCGTTCCCAACATCACCAGGTAATCAGTGGCGACCGGTGCAGCCACGTGCCGGTTTCTAGTTGATCGACGACAAAGCGGGCGACGTCGGCGCGCGCAATGGTACCGCCGTGAAAGCGCGAGAGGTCTTCAAGCGCCCGGGGCGCACCCTTTGCCGGCTCGTCGTTAAGGACGGATGGGCGCACCAGTGTCCAATCGAGGCCACTTTCGCGTATCACGGCTTCCTGACGGTTCTTGTCCGCATAAACATTGCGCAGGATCAGCGGAAGGATCAGATGATCAAAGGCAAAGCCGCCATGGCCATGGCTGTCACCAGCGCCAATTCCCGTGATGGCAACGAGACGCGAAACGCCCTCTCCCCGCATAGCCTTGACCAGCGCGTTAGTTGCGGTCGACAGGAGCGTCACTTCCTTGAACGGGCTCGGCGGCGTGCCTAGCGAACTGATGACCGCATCCTGACCTTGGACGGCCTGGCGCAGGGCAGCTTCGTCCCGCGCATCACCGATGGCGAGCTTTACCCCCTTGAGTTCGGCAGCTTTCTCAGCCGAACGCACCAGGGCAGTCACTTCATACCCTTTGGCAAGTGCCTGGCTCACGATCAGCTTTCCGGTACCGCCCGTCGCGCCAAGCACGAGAACCTTTTTGGTGTTTGCAGAAATGCTCATGATATGTCCTCTGGTTTGGGATGCCGATCGGCGACCCTTAGGGTGATTCAGATATCGTCGGATGTTCAGATTTAGA
>CAKTFF010000272.1 GCA_934553185.1 uncultured Devosia sp. | reverse complement strand
GTCGACGCCACGCGCCGTCTTTATAGCTTTAGTGCCATCGAGATCGTTTCGGGGCTCTTTTGGTCCCTGGCAACCGTGGCCTTCGGACCTGCAGCCGTAGCTCTGGGCGCCATGATCGATCCGCATGGCTCGCTTGCCATCAACCGCAACGTCCTGCGGGACACCCTCTCGATCCGCCTTGGCGATGTGGTGCGCGCAGTCTGGCCCTTTGTTCTTGCAGGCCTCATCATGGTGGCCGGCGTTCAGGTCTTTGTTTATGCGCTCGTGCCCGGCCTCGATCCCCTTATCCGCATGATTTGCAGCGTCTTTCTGGGTGCCGCCCTTTATGGCCTGAGCCTGCTGCTGATCGGGCGTCCTGCCCTGCGCAGCCTGGTCAGTGAGGTTGGACCATTGCTGCCGCGCAGGCTCGCGCCGCTAATTCGCCTTGCCAACCGGTTGCTGGGAACCAGGCTGCCATAAACGCGGCGCACGAAAGTGTTGCAACAGTGTCGATTGCGTTGGCCCGAGCCAACGGTGATAATAGAAACCAAGCAAAGCTGGTTGGGCGTTCGCCTGGCCGCAATAGCCTGAAGCATTGGCCGGGGCCACCCATATGATGAACAAGATGCCGCCGCGTGAACTGACTGAAATCTGGGAGAACCAGGCGGCCGGACCCGGCGTCACCACCATTGGGGACTTGATGGGCGCCGTGAAGCGCCAACTGCCTCTCGTGATTTTTCTGGGCATTGTCGGCCTGATCGTGGGCACCCTTTATGCCTTCACGGCAACGCCGGTCTACCAGGCCACCAGCAGCCTGCTGATCGACAGCACGCGCCTTGATACCGGCGATACGTCGCAGGCCACCTTGACTGCCGTTGCCAGCGATGTTTCGGTGTCCAGCCAAATCGAGGTGATGCGTTCACTCGCGGTGGCGGAGCGGGTGGTTGATGAACTCAACCTGGGCGAAGATGATCGCTTCATCGGCGAAGGCGGATCGCCGCTCGGCGTACTGACAGGCGTCGTCAATGGCGCGGCTTCGCTGTTCCGCACCTATGCCCTGGGTGCGCCACCCACTGAGCTCGAACAGGCAGCAACGGCCGAGGAACGCCGCCAGCGCGCGATCAGCATCCTGCGCGGCGATGTCATGATCAACCGCGAGCCGCTGACCTTTGTTATCAACATCAGCTTCAACTCCTATTACCCCGAACTGGCCGCCAAGGTCACCAATGCGGTGGCGGACGCCTATCTCAACGATCAGCTGACCGCGAGCTACGATGCCAGCGTCCGCGCCGGCGACTGGGTTGCCCAGCGCGTCGAGGAACTTGGCAGGGCATCGGTCGAGGCCGGCCTTGCCGTCGAGGAATTCCGCCGCGCCAACAACCTGATTTCTGCTTCCGGCACACTGGTCAGCGAGCAGCAGCTGTCGGAGATCAACTCGCAGCTGACCGCTGCGCGCGCCCGTATTGCCGAGGCGCAGGCAACCTACTCCAATGCACTGACCACGCTCCGCGGAGGCCAGGTCCAGGCGGTGATGTCGGCGCTTGGCGGGTTTGAAAGCGTGCAGCCCCTGCTTGATCGCTACAACCAGACGCAGGACCGGGTGACCTCCATCAGCGCCCGTCTCGGGCCCGACCACGAGCAGGTGGTCCGCGTTCAGGCCGAGCTTGCTGGCCTGCGCGGGCAAATCTTTGATGAATATGGCCGTGTGGTGGAAAGCTACCGCAATGCCGTGGAGGTGGCGCAGGCCAGCGAAACGAGCCTCACCGACAGCCTGACCAGCGTCATCGGCGCAAATGCCGCCGACAACACTAATCTGGTGCGCCTCCAGGAACTCGAGCGCACGGCCCAGACCTATCGCGACCTGCACCAGAACTTCCTGGTTCGTCAGCAGGAAACCCTGCAACGCGGCTCTTTCCCCGTGACGCAGGCGCGTATCATCAACGAAGCGACGGTGCCGGATGCACCCATTGCGCCGCGCAAGACCTTCGCCCTGATCATGGCGCTGTTTATCGGCTGTGCCGCCGGCGGCGCCCTCGGCTTCGTCCGCGAGATCAGCGATCGCGTCTTCCGCACCGGTCAGCAGTTTTCCGGGGAAACAGGTCTTGGCTTTTCAGGCTACTTCCCGATGCTGCGTGAACATGCGCCCAATTCGCCGCGCGTTCGCGTCAAGGACATCCTGACCTATGTCACGGTCTATCCCCATTCCCTTGCCGCCAACACGCTGCGCAACGTGCGCGTGAGTTTCGATTTCGGCACGCGTGGCGATACCGGTCGTATCCTGGGCATCACCTCGGCTGTGGAAGGGGAGGGCAAGACTACCGTCTCCTCCAATTTTGGGCACCTGCTGGCTCGGTCAAAGAAGCGCGTTATCCTTCTTGATCTCGACGTGCAGAACCCGGCCCTTTCGCGCAGCTATGGCAAGAAAGCGACGACGTCGCTGGTGGACGTGCTCAATGGCGCAGTGCCGCTGGAAAGCGCCATCTATGTCGATCCGCGCTCCGAAGTGCATTTCTTGGGCCTCGCCGCCGGTACGACCGGCCGGGAAGCCGAGGACCTCGTCACCTCCGACCGGATGGCGGCATTCCTAGAAGGCCTGCGCAGCAAGTACGACTATGTGGTGCTCGACCTCGCCCCCCTTGGCGCCGTTGTCGACATGCGCGTGCTGGTCCACTTTGCCGATGCGGTGCTGTTTGTGGCTGAATGGGGCTCCACCCCACGCTCGGTGATTACCCGCGTTGTCGGACCGGCGCGCGAAAGCGGCGTCAAGTTCGTGGGCGGCGTCCTCACCAAGACCCGGCTCAAGGAGCTTCGGAGCTACGAGAGCGTCGACTGGAAGCCCAGCCACTACACCTACTCACACAGCCAAGGAAACCAGGGCTAAGCCTGCTCATCACCCTTAGGGTCTTGCCCCGCCTTCACCTGTTGCTCAAGCAGGTGAAGGCACGCCCATCGGGCGGGCCCGCCCGCGCACATTCTGCATATAGGGCATCGCCGTAAAGATCGGCAGCAGCAGCCAGATCAGGAAGTCGCCCTGCATCGGCCCGTCATTGTGATAGTAGATGTGGACAATGTAGGGGACGAACATCAGCGTCACCGGCAGGCGCTTCCACATCCAAAACCCGATGATGGGTGCCAGGGTCAGGATGGCGATCCCATACTTGTTGAGCACCATCAGAAAATAGTTGTGCAGCGCGTGGCGCGTAATGGCCAGCGGGTTTTCGTAGTGGCGGAACTCGGTCCAATAAGGAACCCAATGGTCCGTACTGTTGAAGGCAACGCCATAGCCCAACAGGTTGTCCAAAAACAGCCGAATGCCATAGGCCTGCAGGGTCGCGCGGCCGTCCGATGACGAATTTTCAGTGTCCGCAATGCGCAGTCCGGTGACCGCGATCAGTTCCATGATCTGCTCGAGGAATGGAACGGTGACCAGCCCAACCAGGGTCACGAAGGCACCGAGCGCTGGCCGGATAAACCAGCAATAGCCCACCGCAAAGGCCACGAGCCCCAAAATGGGCGAACGATTGCCCGACACGGTGGACGCAGCAAAGGCAAACAGCCACAGCCCGATGATCCGCAGGTCCAGTGTTTGCAGGCAACGATAGTTGCGGTCCTTCCAGCAGATCAGCGCGATGGCGCAGGCAAACAGCAGGCAGATCTGCGTGCCCAAATGCACCGGCGTGTAGGACAGGCCCATGGCGCGGTCACGATAATCATAGAAGCTTTCATACTCGCGCGGCTGGAAGCGCGACAGGAAGTCGAACACCGTCCAAGCCGGCTCGATATTGAGGAACTGCAGGACCGCAAAGCCGATCGACACGCAGATAACCGCAATAAAAATCTTGCCCATCAGCGTCGGCCCATAGCGGTAGACCAGAGTGGAGC
>CAKTFF010000271.1 GCA_934553185.1 uncultured Devosia sp. | reverse complement strand
TGCGGTAGGCATGCAGGCGGCCAGCAAGGCCCGTATTCAGCCCGGAGACACGGCCGTTGTGCTTGGTGCCGGGCCTATCGGCACCATGGTCGCCCTTGCTGCACTGGCGGGCGGATGTGCGCGGGTCATCATTGCCGACCTAGCCCAGCCCAAGCTTGATATTGCGGCGAGATATCAGGGCGTCATGCCGGTCAATATTCGTCATCAGAACCTGGCAGAGGAAGTTGCCCAACTCACTGGTGGATGGGGTGCAGATGTTGTGTTCGAGTGTTCAGGCTCACCCAAGGCTTGGGAAACGCTGATGACCCTGCCCCGCCCGGGCGGCACTGTGGTGGTCGTCGGACTGCCTGTGGAACCAGTGGCGATCGATATTGCAGCGGCCTCCACCAAGGAGGTGCGTATCGAGAACGTCTTCCGCTATGCGCATCAATATGACCGCGCCATCGCCCTCATTGCGTCTGGCAAAGTCGATCTCAAGCCGCTGATTTCCGAGACATTCGCCTTTGCCGATGCGAAGGCGGCATTTGACCGCGCGGTTGAAGCCCGACCTACCGACGTCAAGCTGCAAATCCGGGTAGCGCCGTAACGCCAGACTGTCGCAGGCGGGAACCCTGTCCGAGCCGTTCTGTTATGACAAAAACGTCATGTTTACTGGAACAGCAGCGCCATGGATGTCGGTAATTCCTTCGGCATGGTAGACACCTACCTGCCGCTTCACATCATCGGAATACGGTTGGCAATCGCCGCAGTTTTAGGGGCGATGATCGGGTTTGAGCGGGAAGTCAAAACAGCTGAAGCTGGGCTTCGCACACATATCCTGATCTCGGTAGCGGCAACGCTGTTCACCATTCTTGCCTTCGAAATCTTCCACACCATCGAAGGAGATGGCGATACGCGAGCCGATCCTGTGCGTGCGGTCGAGGCGGTGACTGCCGGCATTGCCTTTCTGGGTGCAGGAGCGATTTTCAGGAATGACTCCGGTATTCAGGGGCTGACGACAGGCGCGGGCATGTGGCTGGCAGGAGCGGTTGGCGTGTCCATTGCGCTTGGCTTCTATGTGGTGGGTTTTGGCGTTGCCCTGCTGGCCATCATCGTGCTGTCGGCACTGCGTGGTCTTTCCCATAATGTGTTGCGTGGTCACCACCAGGAAAATCAGGCGGAAGACCTCGCGCGCGGGCCAGCCAATACGGACTCTCTGGCCACCCAGATGCGGCAAGGCAAGCCGCCAGCAACCTGACCGCTTGCAGCACTGGTTGAATGCGCCTCAGAGTGGCCGGAGGGGCGCCTGGGAAAGCAGCCTTGATCCGAGGACCTTGCTGCGGCGCCCCTCGCGACCCGACATGCAACCTGTGGACGCAGGAGTTGCATGTCGTCTTGGATCCGGCGCATTGCCGGAAATCTGCATCGCTTGGATGAGTGCGGCATGTTAGCCGCTCAGGAGAGGTCTGCTTGATACAGGCGTGGCTATGCAGATGAAAGCCACGCGTAATCAAACCTATGTTATTGATGGCAAAGGAAACGTGATCGAATATTGGCCTGATTGGCCGCTATTCTGAAGTCTTTTCAATGGGTAGAGGTGTGCGAAAAGAGATTGATCACGAGGACGCCTGCGAGGATAAGGCCCATGCCGATCACCGCTGGTAGGTCCAAGGTTTGGCCGTAGGCGAAAAAGGCGATCAGCGAGACCAGAACAATGCCCACACCGGACCAGATGGCATAACCGACGCCAACCGGAATGGTCTGAAGGGCAAGCGAGAAAAAGTAGAAGGTGACGGCGTAGCCGACCACGACGACGACCGACGGCACAAATTGGGTGAACCCTGCCGAGGCACGCAGGAACGATGTGGCAATCACCTCACCGACGATCGCGATGGCAAGATAGACGGCGCCGTTCATGCCTGATCGACTGCAAACAAAGAGCGCGCCAATTCGATGAACCGCGTGCCACGCTCCTCGAAGTTCTTGAACTGATTATAGGAGGGTGCGCCAGGCGAGAGGATCGCCGTGTCGAAAAGCGCCGCGTGGTCCTTTAGCGTGTGCATGGCTGTCGCAAGATCGGGCGTCGATACAATCTCGATCTCGGGCGCCGCAACGGAAGCTGCTTCAGCAAGGCGGGTGCCGGTGACCGGAAGACAAGCTAGGAACGTCACACCGCAGCCAGCAAGAAGCCTCGCAAGTTCGGCGTAATCCTGTTCGCGTTCGTGTCCTCCAGCTAGGAGCGCAATGCGGCTACCAGCATAGGCGGCAAGAGCCGCTTTGGTCGCCTCTGGGGTGGTGGAGATGGAATCATCCACAAAAATCTTGCCACCAAAGCGATGTTCTTCCAGCCGGTGGGGCAGGGGACGAAAGGCTCGAATACCGGCAACGACACCGTCCAGCGTGCCACCGACCGCCAGGGCAATCTGAGCAGCCAGCAGAGCATTGTTGAAATTGTGCGCACCCTTCAATCGGGAGTGGCTGGCGGCAGCATCAATGGCCTTATGCTCGTCCGACGAAAGTTCCCGCAGGAGACGGCGGTGATCGCGAACGGCAAGAGCCACGCGAGCATTGCCCTGTGCGCCAGCGCCAAGCGCCACGGGAAAGTCGCCATCGCGGTCGATCAGGTGCAACTTGTCGGCATAATACCGCTCCACCGAGCCGTGCCAATCGACATGCTCGGGGTAAAGATTGGTGACCGCAGCCAGATCGGGCAGGAAGTTCATATCCGCAGTCTGGTAGCTTGAGAGTTCGAACACCACGACCTGGTGGCGGTCAGCAATTTCGAGAGGCGCTAACCCCACATTGCCCGCCAGACCCGCATCGACGCCCGAATGGGTGAGCATCAGGTGCACCAGGGTGGCAGTGGTGGACTTGCCCTTGGTGCCGGTGATGGCAACCACAGTGCGGCCATCGCGATAGACGCTGCCCCAGAGATTGAGGTTGCTGGTGACAGGGATGCCGGCACTTGCCGCGATGGAGAAAACGGGCTTGTAGCGAGAGACGCCGGGGCTCTTGATGATGTGTCCGAAGCGATGGGAATGGATAGCCTCGGCAAGATCGGCAGGCGCAATGAACTCGGCCCCTTCGATCTCGGGCGCGCCGCTATCGGCCGTCACATAGACCTTGAGATCAGGCTGGCGCGCCTTGAGAAAGGCAAGCGTGGAGGTCGCTTCACGCCCAGCGCCATAAAGAAGGACCGGCTCCTCAAACAGCATAGGCAGCCACCTTGGCCGCAAGATCGGCCGGGATGTTATGATCGTGACTATCGGTCAGGCACTCGGCCATGGCCAGCTGCAGCTTGGGCTCGCCATATTGCGCCAGGAGATCGGCCTTGATCGCCTGAACTACCGCATCTCCATGCCAATCGGCATGGCGGGTGAGCGTATAGAGGCAGGCTGCTGCTTCCAAGATTTCGCCGACGCATTCCCAAGGCTTCTGCCCCGCAAGCCCTGCCAGTTCACGGAAGGAGGCTTCGTTTGCCGGCTCATCAAGAAGGTTCTTGCCGAAGATGCCGAGCAGCCTCTCCTTGGCCATGAACGGGGCAAAGATCAGGAAGACGAAATGGCACTTAGGGCACTCGCCGCACCAGAGGTGGCCTTCGTGCCCGGCCAGCCGGAAATTGCGATTGCAGCTCGAAAACACATGATCGAACTTATATTCATGCGTAAAGAGCGAAGCGATCCGCGCCTCTGAATAGGGACGCAGAAGCGAGAAATAGCCAAGAGCGCCGCCCGTTGCGCCAGCGAGAACGTCGGCGATCAGCCGCTCGAAATTGATCGATTTGGAATATTGGTGGTTGGTCTCTCGTCCGTCGAACTCGACATTGCCTTCGCTGGCCGAACGCTCATTGCTGAGAACGATCTGATTGAAGCCATAAAGCAGGGCAC
>CAKTFF010000270.1 GCA_934553185.1 uncultured Devosia sp. | reverse complement strand
GGCGGCTGGCGCTTCTTGGTGGCCCGTACGCCCTGGCCGCGCCGGTGCCAAAGTCCTTGCTGCAGATCCACAAAGCCACGGCCGAACTGGCGTTCGAAGCTGGCATTGAGAATCGCGGTCTTGCGCGTGCCGGTATAGACCGCAACCAGCATCCAGCGCGCTAGGTGCTTTCGGCTGGCCCAGTCGTCTTCGCCGCTTTCCTGTGTCCTGCGGTACCGCCATGCGGTCCAGATCAGCTTTGCCACTTCCGACCGCGTGAGCCATCGTTCGCGCGGCGCAGCCTTGGGCGGCAGCCAAACCGCTACCGGACGGTCAAGCAATTGCTCGCGATATGCGTGATTGATCGCTGCGCGCAGCAGCTCGAGGTCCATGCGGCCGGAGCGGGGCGCGCCGATGACTTTGAGGTATGTCTGGCACGTCGCAGTCTTGACATCGGAAATGTACCCGGTGATCTCCGCCCTACGGCTAGGCAAGCCCTTTTGTGAGGCTAGGGCCCCCTCAGGGTCTGCCCACCAGTTCAACATCCTGCTGATCCGCGAAGACGTTTCTTTGGGCCGCGAATGGCTGGGCACCACGTCCTGGGCATAGAGGGCCAGAACGTCTGCGGTTAGGACTTGAGAGGGATCACCGCTGCCCCTGGTCGGCTGGTGCTTTTCCGCGATGTATTCGGCAAGCCGTCCTTCAGCCGCTGCAATCTCAGATGCGCCGAAGCCCGTGCTACGTTTATGCGATCCGTCTCGGATGACCCAGACGGATGGTTCGGTTTTGCCGTTTCGCTGCCGTCCGGGTTGGAGCCAGAGCCTGGGCCCTTTGCTGGCTGGACCACTTCGCATTTGTGTCGCATCTCCCGAATGGCGGCCCGGGTCACGAACCAGCGCCGCCCGATCTTTTCCATGCGCAGCCTTCCGCGGGCCGCCTCGGCCATCAGCGTAGCGGGTCCAATGGCGCCCTTGAAGATGATATCGCAGGCGTCGTTAAGGGTGAGCGGAGCGTCGTCATCCTCGCTCAATCGTACCACCCCATGGCCGTTTCAATCGCGGTCAGGGTCCATGCGAAAGCCGGTCCCCACCACAGCCAGATATAGTCCGGCGGCAGTATGTGCTGAGGCTCGAGGCCAGTTGCCCATGAGGCGGTGGTCCAGGCTGCCAATGCGCATGCGGTCACCCAGGACAACCTCATGCTGCCCTCCGCATGGTAATGCACTTCGGCTGAACACGGTCCGCCGACTGCAGGCTGATGGGGTTGATGTCGATGTCGGTTTCGATCTCGTCGTCGGGATCGCCATCGATCTGGTCGAGCAGTTCGAGGGCGCGCTCGATCCAGTCCTCTATGCGGTGGCGGAGATTGGCGCGGGTCACTGCGCGCTCACCTTCTTCGACGCACAAGTGGTGCCGATCTGGTGATAATGGACGTCCAATAGGGCATTCAGACGCTCGGTCATATCCCGCGCGACGTGCACCATTGAACTGATGCGGTCTAGTCCATGGTTGCGCTCGGGGCCGATGCCATAATCCTGTTCATTCAGGCCATGGGTTGCCTCGTCGAGAAGGTGCGCCAGGTGGCCCATGTCGGACATCAGATCGTCCAAGGTGTAAAACTTCGGAACCAGCGCAATGGGGAGCACCGTGCCCGCGGCTGCGTTTGCGAGTTCGATGTTGCTGCAGCCCATGATCAGCCCTCCACCGCTGCACTGACCCAAACGCCATCTGCCCCGCGTTCGTCGCGGTAGATGGTAGCCCCGCCACCGTGCCTTCCGGCCGCAACCCAGCAGCCGCCGAACTGCTTCTGGATGGCTACAGCGGCCCTGCCCAGATGGTAGTCCTGCAGGGCGTGGAAGCCTGCGTGTTCGGTGAAGTGCGCCAGAGCGAACGCATTCCTGACATCACGGATCGGCTTGAGCGATACAATCGCGCGCTCGTGCCTGCTCGGTTCGATAACGGCGCAGAACGTGCCCATCAGTTGGGTGTCTAGGATCTGCGAGATTTCCTGCATCAACTCGGCAAGTCGTTCGCCTGGGTCCAAGGCCGGGGCCGCAGTTGATGCGGTCGGCAAGATCGCCACAGCTGCAACAGCCGGAGCGGCCTTGAGCAGATGGCGGCGGGAGAGTAGATTGTCGGTATCCATGTTGAGCTCCAACTTTATGTGGAGGCTCGGGTCGGCGTTGGCGCGCTGCCCGAGCCGGTTGGTTTCAGGCGTATTCGAAGGTGTCTTCACCGGCGGTGAATGTGACCGATCGGCCAAAACCCAGACCGCCTTTGGGCAGTATGCTGACCGCAAAGTCCCTATGGCCAAGCAGCGACATTGCCTCGCGCATATCTTGGGCAGCGCGGCACAATTTCGTACGCGCCAGCTCATCGATATCTGGCCGCGACGTCTCGAAACGGTGTGTCTCCGACGCTACCTCAGCGCGGGTGATGCCCATCGCAGACAGTACCGTCATCGCTCGGGTGGATGGTGGCTGCGCTAGGGGCGTTTTAAGAGCGGCGATGTCGCCATTGCGGTGTGCGGTCTTGCTGCAGTGCTGGCCGACACCGAGCTCGTCGCCAAGCGCCTGGAACTCACTCCAGAGAAACGCATAGTACCGCGTCAGGTCTTCGTACTCAGCAGCGGGAAGCGCATGAGCACCAAAAGCGGCTGGGATGATCGCGGCACTAAGGGCGACGCTTGAGGCGGCCGCACCGGCTCCGGCTAGTACCATGCGGCGGGTTAGGGTGGGTGACGGCATGTTGGCCTCCAACGGTGATCGTGAAGGCAATAAAGCGCAGCTTAACCAAGAAGTCAAGCTTCACTTGATAGTCGAATGAAGCGAGGCTTTAGCGCCGCTTGCGAAACCGCCGATGTTCCATCATCGTCCCTACCACGTGACCGGGATTACGAGCGGATATGGTAAGCGTAGGATAGTCAGGATTTAGCGGCGCAAGCTCTATAACAGGATCGCCCTTGTCGTCGCTGCCACGTGGACGATATTTCTTGAAGGTGGCTTCAGCCTCACCCTCAATGGCCGCCACCACATAGTCACCTGGCAGGGGATCTACGCCCGTATCAACGATGACCAGGTCGCCGTCACCAAATTCAGGCAACATGCTCTCGCCAGCAATCTCCAAAGCGAATGCCGCACCTTTGGGTGTCCAGTAAATTTGAAAGGACACAAGGTCTTCCAAGCTGCTGGTATCATTAGCTATAGCTTCGGACCAGTTCCCAGCTGCAACTCGGCTTAGCAGGGGCACTATGGTGTTCCTGCGGGCATATGGCTCTCGGAACTTGACGAACTCTCCAGTGCCGGTGGGTGTCCGTAAATCGAGGCCAAGTACCGATCCCAGCCGCACCAAATTTTCACCCGTTGGTGTGGTGCGCCCGCTTTCCCACTGCGAAATCGCCTGCACGGAGATCCCCAGAATTTCGGCAAGCTGCCTCTGCGTCATCTCTAGGCTTGATCGGGCATTCTTGATGCGGTTTCCCAACGTCATGGCGAGGCATTCCTTCTAATAATCAATAACATAAAGCACAGCTTTAGTTCGTCAATGAAGCGTAGCTTGATTTTAGAGTTAAGCCGTGCTTTAAGGAGGCATGGAAAACGCTCTCGAAACTGCCATCCGGGCTGTGGGTACGGCTCAAAAGTTCGCCGAAGCAATCGGCGTCACCCCTCAAGCCGTGAGCCAGTGGCGGCGTGTTCCCGTTGCCCGCGTGCTGAAAGTCGAAGCAGTTTCCGGCGTCAGCCGGCACGATCTGCGCCCTGACATCTACCCCCGAGAGTCGGTGCCGGCATGCCCGATATGAATCACCGGTGTCTTCGATCCGCGAAACGCGGCGAGGAGATCGTCGATCCCATTTACGGCTTCAGGATTGTCGCGCGCCGTTCCCGCCTGTTCGACCTCATCGAAGACA
>CAKTFF010000269.1 GCA_934553185.1 uncultured Devosia sp. | reverse complement strand
CAAGACGAGCGCGCCATGGCGCGCCTGCGCGGCAAGCGCATCGGCATGGTGTTCCAAGAACCCATGACAGCGCTTAATCCGCTGATGCGCGTTGCGCGGCAGATCGAAGAAGCGATCCGGCTCAATGCCGATCCTCGTGCGCCTGTGTCCGACGTTTCAGACCTGTTGATTGAAGTGGGCCTTGAGGCCAAGCACGGCGCGCGCTTCCCGCACCAGCTTTCGGGCGGTCAGCGCCAGCGCGTGATGATCGCCATGGCGCTCGCCAGCCAGCCCGATATCCTGATTGCCGACGAGCCGACATCGGCGCTCGACCTCATCACCCAACGCCGCGTGCTCGATCTCATCGACGCCATCTGCACCAAACGGCACATGGCCCTCCTGTTTATCAGCCATGACCTCAAGGCCGTCGGCGCCCTCTGCCAGCGCGTGGGGGTGATGCATCGGGGCCGGCTCATCGAGATCGGGGACGCCCGTACGGTTTTTGCCCAGCCGCAGCAGCCTTATACCCAGGCGCTGGTCGCCGCCTCGCGTTTTGACGTTGCACCCGCCGCGCGGCCGCCGGTCGGTCCCACCCTGCTGGAGGCCAAGGGTGTGACCCGCCTCTTTCGGCAGGGCGGCTTTACCCCTTGGCGCAGCAGCACGCCGTTCCGGGCGGTGGATGGCGCCAGCTTCGCCATTGCAAGCGCCGAGTGCCTGGCGCTGGTTGGGCCATCGGGCTGCGGCAAGACCACCCTGGCCAAGATCATCGCCGGGCTTGATCACCTGACATCAGGCGAGCTTGCGCTCGCAGGAACGGCCTACCATGGCGCGGACCTGCCAAAGCATCTGCGGCGCGATATATCGCTGGTGTTCCAGGACCCGTTCGGCAGCTTCAACCCCCGGCTGACCGTCGCGCAATCGCTGGCCGAACCCCTCAGGTTACAACCCGAACTCTCCCGCGCCGATGTGGCACACAAACTCGCCGAATCCATCGAGGCCGTCGGTCTCACCCGCGCCATGCTCGACCGCTATCCGCACGAATTTTCAGGCGGGCAAAGGCAGCGGCTGGCCATCGCCCGCGCCCTCGTCACCCGGCCGCGCCTCGTCGTCCTCGACGAGCCGGTTTCGGCACTCGACGTCTCGGTGCGCGGCGACGTGCTGGCGCTCCTCGCATCGCTGCAGGCTGCCTATGGCCTCACCTATCTGCTGATCAGCCACGATCTCGACATGGTCGCTGCCATTGCCGATCGCGTCCTCGTCATGCAGAGCGGCCGTATCGTGGAAGAAGGCACGCCAGCCCAGATCTTTGCCCATCCCCAACATAAACAAACGCGCGACCTCGTGGCCGCGCGCCTGCCCGACATCGCCTAAACGCCTAGCGTCAGGCCTTAGAGACCCAGTTCCTCACGCAGCGCATCAATGCGCTTGGAGGCTTCGGCCTTGTTGATGTCCTCGGCGAACATGTCTGGCTTGGACGCCTGCTCGCTCAACGTCTTGAGATAGGACGCCTGCGCGCCGGTCATCGGGTCATCGCCCGTGGTCCAGTCGTCGGGATCCTTTTCGAGATTGCTGTTGGGGCCGGGATCGACTTTGGGATTGGTGTCAGACATGGGAGAACCTCGTTTGATGTTCTCACAATGTTCTTGTCCGACAAGGGTTCCCTCAGCGCGTATTGTGCAGCATGCCCTGGAACGCCCGATAGGACGATTTGGGCGTCCGCTGCTGCGTCTCGTAATCCACATGCACGATGCCGAAGCGCTTGTTATAGCCTTCCGCCCACTCATAGTTGTCGAGCAGCGACCAGGCGAAATAGCCCTGCACATCGGCGCCCTGCTCACGGGCGGCAAGCACGGCCTTGAGGTGGTCCTGATAGTATTTCACCCGTCGCGGATCGTCATCACCCTCGACTTCGGCCATGCCGTTTTCGGTGACGAAAAGCGGAAGCTTGGTGTAATTGCGCGACACCCGGACCAGCAGGTCGCGCAAGCCGTCAGGATAGATTTCCCAGCCGATATCGGTTTTTTCGAGCGGACCCTTGATCTGCTCGTAGCCGGTCTTGCCCTCGCCAGCCCGGTAGATGCCGCGCGTATAATAGTTGATCCCCAGCCAGTCGAGCGGGCGGGACACCACGTCCATGTCCTTGAGATAATCGCGCGGCAGGTTGTCGCCCAGCCAGGCCGTGACTTCCTCGGGATATTGTCCCTTGAGCACGCCGCCGAGATACCAGCGGTTGAAGATGGCGTCGCCCATGTTCATGGCGGCGATGTCTTCAGGCTTGTCGCTGGCCGCTTCCGCCTTTTCGAGGTTAAGCACGATACCCAGGTTCCGGGCGCCATTGGCGCGCAGGGCGTCGATTGCCGTGCCGTGGGCAAACAGCACATGATGCATGGCCCGCGCCGCGGCACGGATGTCGCGGTAGCCGGGGGCATGGACGCCCAGATAATGGCTGAGGAAAGCCACGCACCAGGGCTCGTTGATTGTCGCCGTGGCATGCAGGCGATCACCGAACTTCTGCGCCACCAGAGCTGCATAGTCGCCGAGCCAGCCCGCAATGTCGCGGTTCATCCAGCCGCCCTTGTCCCCCAGCGCCGATGGCAGGTCCCAGTGGTAGAGCGTGGCATAAGGCTTGATGTTGCGCTCCAGCATGCCGTCGATAAGGCGATCATAGAAGTCGAGGCCGGCCTGGTTCACCGCCCCGGTGCCTTCGGGGATGAGCCGAGGCCAGCTAAAAGAAAAGCGATAAGCGTCGAAGCCGCCATCGCGGATCAGGTCCAGGTCTTGCGGCCACAGTTCATAATGGTTGCAGGCCTCGGCGCCCGTATCGCCATTGTGGACATTGCCCGGGGTGGAGGAGAAACTGTCCCAAATTGACGGCCCGCGCCCATCGCGCTGGCCACCCTCGATCTGATAGGCGGCCGTGGCAACGCCAAAGGTGAACTGAGGACCGAAATCCGCGCGCTGAACTGAAAACATAAGCCCCTCCTCTGCCGAACTGACGCCGATTGCCAAGGCAATTAAACCAGAGACAAGCTTCATGCAATCGATTGCAAGGAGTTCAGGCCGAGAGGCTTGGCGTGGTTTCGAGCAAGCGCCGGGCGATGGCGCGGAACGCCTGGGCTTCAGCGCCATGCGGATCGGCAGCCACCGGCGGGCTGCCCGCATCCGAGCCTTCGCGGATCGTCATCACCAGGGGAATGGCGCCCAGAAACGGTATCCCGAGGTCCCGCGCCGCCCGTTCGGCGCCGCCTGAACCAAAGATGTCGTAGCGCGTGCCGGTATCAGGCGCGATGAAATAGCTCATGTTTTCGACGAGGCCCAAGATCGGGACGTCGAAGCGGGGCAGCATGTCGATCGCCTTCTTGGCATCGATCAGCGCCAGGTCCTGCGGCGTCGAAACGATCACCACGCCATCGACCTCAGCCTGCTGGAACAGGGAAATATGGATATCGCCCGTGCCCGGCGGCAAGTCGATAACCAGAAGATCGAGCGCGCCCCAATCGGTTTCCCGCAGCAGTTGCCGCAGCGCAGAAGTCGCCATCGGCCCGCGCCAGACCACCGCCTGATCCTTGGTCAGCATGGAGCCGATCGACATGGCCTTGAGCCCATGCGCCTCGTGCGGCGTGAAAATGCCGTCGTCACGGATCGCCGGCTGTCCTTCGAGCCCCAGCAGCTTAGGCAGTGAGGGGCCATAAAGATCGGCGTCGAGAATGCCAACGCGCAGCCCCTCGGCGCGGAAAGCCAGCGCCAGATTAACGGCCGTGGTGGATTTGCCGACGCCACCCTTGCCCGAACCGACGGCGATGATGTGCTTGATCCTCGGCACCGCCGTTTTGCCGGGCGGCACGGGCTTGCCATGGGAGAAGGTCGGCCCGGCCTTAGCGGGCGGCTTGCCGCCGGTCAACGACACCATGACCTTGCGGGTGCCGGCAATCTTTTGCGC
>CAKTFF010000268.1 GCA_934553185.1 uncultured Devosia sp. | reverse complement strand
TTCGACTGCCTTTATAGCGAAGGCGAAGCAGGCTCGCCCAAGATGATGTCGCTTGGGCTTCATTGCCGGCTCGTCGGTCAGCCCGGCCGTTTCCAGGGGCTCAAGAAATTTGTCGACTACATCCTGGGCTTCGACAAAGTATGGATACCCACGCGCCTCGCCATCGCCGAACACTGGGCCAACGAGCACCCCTATGCGGCACCTTCGGTAGTGCCCTCGACCCTTGATTCCGCTGAATTCATCGAGCGTTATGGATCGATCTTCGAGCACTCGCCCTGGATTGCCGAGCGAGCCTGGCAGGGCGAGCTGGGCCCAGCCAACGACACCGCCATCGGCCTCCATTTCGCCCTGAGAACGCAGTTCCGCATGGCGACAGCCGAACAACAACTCGCCGTGCTGCGCGCCCATCCCGACCTCGCCGGCAAGCTCGCGGCCGCCCGCCGGCTCACCGAAGCCTCGACCGCCGAACAAGCGTCAGCGGGCCTTGATGCCCTGACCGACGCCGAGCGTGAAAGCTTCACCCGGCTCAACAGCACTTATGTGGACAAGTTCGGCTTCCCCTTCATCATCGCCGTACGCGACCACACCAAGGCCTCGATCCTGGCCGCCTTTGAGCAGCGCATCGGCAATACGCCGGAGGCTGAGTTCACAACCGCCTGTCGGCAAGTCGAGCGCATCGCCCTCTTGCGTCTACAGGCCCTGCTTCCTTGAAGCGCAGCGACCGCCCAAGAATGACTTGAACCCCGGCATGAATCGCTGCGATGATTTTGCCTGTGTCGCACTCGACGCCACCAAAGGACTCTGATGGCTGACATCTCTTACGCCTCGCCCGCTGCCGGCCTGCCTTCGCAAACCGCGCTCCACACCGGCCGTGCCGTGTTCACCGAAGCCTATGCGGTCATTCCGCGCGGGGTGATGACCGACATCGTCACCTCGTACCTGCCGCACTGGCAGGACACGCGCTTCTGGGTCATTGCGCGGCCATTATCGGGCTTCAGCGAGACGTTCTCCCAATACATCGTTGAAGTCATGCCCGGCGGCGGGAGCCAGCAACCTGAGCTCAACCCTGAGGCCGA
The DNA here is from genome assembly GCA_934553185.1 of uncultured Devosia sp. Lineage (GTDB taxonomy): Bacteria > Pseudomonadota > Alphaproteobacteria > Rhizobiales > Devosiaceae > Devosia. The sequence continues at coordinate 2,849 of CAKTFF010000268.1, read as the reverse complement.
AGGCGTGCTGTTCGTCACCGCGGGCACGATTGCCTTGACGCTCGACGGGCAGTCTCACGCGCTTGGAGAAGGTGGTTATGCCTTCCTGCCGCCCGGCGCCTCGTGGACGCTAAGCAACGAAGGAACGGAACCCGCGCGGTTCCACTGGATCCGCAAGCGCTACGAAAAGGTCGAGGGCATCGACGCCCCGCCTCCCTTCATCGCCAACGAGCGGGACGTTCCCATCCGCTGGATGCCTGACACCCGCGACACGTGGGGAACGACGCGCTTTGTCGAACCCACAGACCTGCGCCACGACATGCACGTCAACATCGTCACGCTCGAACCTGGCGCGGTGATCCCTTTTGAAGAAACCCACGTCATGGAGCACGGCCTCTATGTGCTGCAAGGCAAGGCTGTTTATCGTTTAAATCGTGACTGGGTCGAGGTTGAAGCCGGTGACTTCATGTGGCTGCGCGCCTTTTGCCCGCAGGCCTGTTACGCCGGGCCAGAGCGCTTCCGCTACCTGCTCTACAAGGATGTCAACCGCCACGCCCGGCTACCATTCTGATGAGTGGCATCATCACCATCGAGCCGCTGACAGCAGAGGCTTTCGCCCCATTCGGCCAGGTAATCGAGACGGAAGGCGCTCACCACTTCCCCATCAATAATGGCATGACCGAACGCTTTCACGATCTCGCACGTGTTCAGTTGGCCGGCGAAAACAGCCGTCCGCTGATCTCGATCTTCCGCGGTCAGCCCTATCAGCTTCCCCTCCTGCTATCGCTGGTTGAGCGGCACCCGCTGGGCAGTCAGGCCTTTTATCCGCTTTCAGCCCATCCCTGGCTGGTGATCGTCGCCGAAGATCAGGATGGCCTGCCGGTGCGTCTCCGGGCATTCGAGCCTAGACCAGGGCAAGGCGTCAATATTGCCATCAACACCTGGCATGGTGTCCTAACCCCGCTGGAGCAGAATGGGGACTTCCTGGTTGTTGATCGTGGTGGCGATGGCCAAAACCTTGAGGAGCATCGCTTCCACCAGAGTTGGACAATAACGCGCTAGAAAGAGCCGGCCTGCGGCGCGATCTCACTGCGCGGCACATCTGCGGAAAAGGCGGCAAAGCTCAGAAGGCTCACTACGCCCGCAAGCACTACGGCACCGATCAATCGCGATAATGGACGCATGGCGCATTTGCCCGTCGTGTTTACTGCGCAAGCCATGCGGCATCGGCAGAGCCTCGGCAATCACAACTGCCGCATGCCAGCCATGTGAACCGAACCATAACCCCCACGAGGCGTTCAACAAGGCGAGACCTTCACCAAAGGTGCATTCAAATGCTTCCAATCGACACACTCCTCGGTCACGCTGCACCCCCACTAGCCATCTTCACCGACTTCGATGGTACCCTGGTGGAACTGGCCGAAACGCCCGATAGTGTGGACGTTCCCAATACGTTGGCAGCGCAGCTTGAGCGTACCGTACGTGAATTCGACAGCGCCTTTGCTGTTCTGACCGGCCGGGAAATCGCCGATATCGATCGGTTTTTAGCGCCGCTTCACCTGCCGATTGCCGGCGCACACGGCACCCAGCGGCGGCGCGCGGATGGTGTGCTACAGGACATTGACCCGGCCGCCTTATCTGCTGCTGAAGAGATTGCCGAAGCCGTCCAGCCCTTGCTTTCGGCTCATCCCGAGCTTGTCATGGAAGCCAAGGAAGGGGCGGTTGCCCTTCATTTCCGCCGTGCACCTGAGCTTGAAACCGCTGTCCGCATTGCCATGGAAGATGCTGTTCATAGCGTTGCCAACTTCACTCTTGTGCCGGGCAAGATGGTGCTTGAGGCGCGTTCGAGCGGCGTCAACAAGGGCGCGGCCCTCCGTGCCTTCATGCTTGAAGAGCCGTTTCGTGGCCGTACGCCGATTTTTATCGGCGACGATGTTTCCGATGAGGACGGTTTTATCGCGGCGCAGGAATTGGGCGGCGTCGGCATAAAGCTTGGTCAGGGTGAAACGGCTGCGCGCATGCGGATTGCCGATGTTGCATCCGTACACGCGCTTATTCGAGGCTTGTCCGACATAGCAGCGCGGGATCGAGAACTCGCATCAACGCACTAGCTTTGCCGGGGGGCAATATATGAGCCGGATCATCGTAGTTTCCAACCGAACGCCCGGCAAGGGGCCGGCGGCGGGTGGGCTTGCGGTCGCCTTGCGCAAGACCTTGGCGCAGCGGGAAGGCTTCTGGTTTGGCTGGTCGGGCAAACTGGTGGAGCAACCGCGCCCCGAAGCTCAGTTCGAAGACATCGATGGACTGTCAGTCGCGCAAATCGATCTGACCCGCGCGGACCACCACGCCTATTATGCTGGTTTCTCCAACTCCATCCTCTGGCCCAGCTTCCACTTGCGGCTCGACCTCGCCACCATCGAGGGCGAGTGGTACGAAGGCTATCGGCGTGTAAACGCGCAATTCGCACGCGCGCTGCTCCCCCTCCTCCGGCCCGACGACACGATCTGGGTTCACGATTACCACTTAATCCCGCTCGCCAGCGAGTTGCGCGCTCTCGGCGCCACCAACCGCATCGGGTTCTATCTCCACATCCCCTTTCCAACGCCCGATGCGCTTTACGCCATCCCTCACCACCAGGACCTGATGCGTGACCTGTCCCGCTACGATCTGGTCGGGATGCAGGCAAACCGCGACGTCGCAGCCTTCACCGAGTTCGCCCAGCACCAGACGCCATCAACGCTGTCCGGGTCGCCTCTCGAAGCGGTCGATTTTGGCCGCACGGAAGTCGCGGCCTTCCCCATCGGTTCTGATCCCGACGCCTTCGCCGGTCTCGCGGTCACTCCTGCGGCCAACAAGATGGTCCGGCGCAT
>CAKTFF010000267.1 GCA_934553185.1 uncultured Devosia sp. | reverse complement strand
ATCACCCTCGACCATGACCATCGTCGCGTGCTGGTCGGGGGCGAGCCCGTCCATCTGACGCCCAAGGAGTTCGACCTCTTTGAGCTGCTCGCCATGCACGCCAACAAAGTCGTCACCCATCGACAGGCGCTTAAGCAAATATGGGGCACCGCACATGAGAGCGATGTGCAGTATCTTCGCGTCGTCGTCGCTCAACTCAGGGCCAAGCTCGAAGCCGATCCTCGCTCGCCCGCCCATCTTCTCAGCGAGCCTGGTGTCGGCTACCGGCTGGTGGAACAATCCAGCCGGTAAGATCAGGCCATTGCGGCCTGGTAGATGGCGAGCACGTCGGCCACAGACATGGGCCGGGGATTGTTGTCCATCAGCCGGCGAATGGCATGGGCTTCCTCCGCCCAGCTCCCGAGCTCACCTGCTGGCGCGCCATGGGCGGCTAGGCTCGTCTCGATCCCGAGGCTTTGACAGAAGTCGTGGCCCTGCTGCTGGATTTCGGTTCCGTCGCCCCCCGACAAGCCGAGCAAACGGCAGATTTCAGCGGTTTTTTCCGGTACCGATGGCGCGTTGAAGGCAAGCACATGCGGGAAGATGATCGCATTGGCCAGGCCATGCGGCAGCTTGAGTCGTGTGCCAAGGGGATAGGCCAGAGCATGGCCGCTGGCTGTGTTCACGGGCCCTAGGCAAATGCCACCATAAAACGAGGCCAGCATCATGCCGGCACGCGCTTCGGTGTCGGTGCCATCGGCCACGGCCCGCGCCAGATAGCGTCCGACCAGTTCAATGCCCTGGCGGGCATAGCCATCAATCAGCGGATGCGACTTGAGGCTGGTGAAGGCCTCGACGCAATGGGCCAAAGCATCGACGCCAGTGGCAGCGGTCACGGCAGCCGGGACCGAATAGGTGAGCTCGGGATCGAGCACCGCGATATCGGCCAGCATGTGGAGGCTCTCAACCGCCATCTTGGCCAGTGTTTCGGGATTGGTGACTAGCGAGCGGATGCCGGCCTCCGAACCCGTGCCGGAGGTGGTTGGCACCTGCGCAAGAGCGGTATGCCGACCTGCGACCTTGCCGACGCCCACGACATCGGGAACCGATTGTTCGCCGTCCCACAGAACCGCCACTAGTTTGGCGACATCCATGACCGAACCGCCGCCCAGACCAATCACCAGATCGGGCCGGAAGGCGCGGGCTGCAGCGAGCGCCGCCTCGACGGCGGGCAAATCGGGTTCTGGGGGCAGGTCGATAAACGTCTCGACCGTGCCGGACAGGCCGATGCGCTCGATGAAGCCGACAGTGGACGCCATTGCGATGACGAAGACGCGACTATAAGGTCGGGCCCATTCCGCCAGCCGAGCAACGGCGCCGGCGCCGATTTCAAGCCGTGATGGCTGCACCAGCGTAATCGGCCTCGCCATGGATAGGACGGGGTCAGCCATTGTCTTGCACCTCAAGTTCGCTCATCTGGGCCCAGACTTTTTCAAGTTCTGCCGGCTGCAATTCGACCAGCGGCGGCCGCACGCGCGTCCAGCCCGGATTGTTGCGGCGCTTGGCGAGCATGGCCTTAATGGTTGGCAACTGCACATAGGCATTGGACAGGTCGCGCCAACGATTGATGCGCGCCTGCGCCGCATCGACCACTGCGTCTTGTGCGGGGTCAAAGAAGTTGTCGAACACCTCGCGCAGATGCTTGCCGATCAGGTTCGAGCTCGAGGTGATGCAGCCTGCGCCACCCGAGCGCAACAGCGGCAGCATGAACGGGTCGGCGCCCGCCAGAACCGAGAAGTTTGGGAAGCTGCTTGCAAAGGCCTGCATGCTCTCGAGCTTGCCCGAACTGTCCTTGATGCCGACGACGATGCCCGGAAATGCTTCGAGCAGACGGCCAACCAGCTCGATGGACAGCCCGACCTGGGCAATAGGTGGAATGTGGTACAGAAGGACACGCAGATCATTGCTGCCGACGCCCTCGATTGCTTCAGCATAGAAGCGGAACAGGCCCTCGTCGCTGACACCCTTATAGTAGAATGGAGGCAGCACCACGGTGGCCTTGACGCCCGCATCAACCGCATGGCGCATTAAGGTCACCGTATCGGGAACATTGGTCTGCGAGGTGCCGGGCAAGAGGCGCTGCGGATCGACACCGGCTTCGATGACCTTGTCCAGCAGAGCCTGGCGCTGGGCGATGCTGAAGGAATTGGCTTCACCCGTGGTGCCCAGGAGAGCGACGCCATGGCAGCCTTCCTCGATCAGCGCCCTGGCGTGAATGGCGAAGCTGGCATGGTCGGGCGTCCCATCCTCCAGCACCGGCGTTGCCGATGCGCAGAAGACGCCGCTGATCGGCAGGTTGGTTGCTGGATTCATGACTTCTTTCCCGCAGCAAGCCGGCGCGCATAGGCGATGGCTTCGTTCATGTTGGTGTGGTTGGCCTTGCCGGTGCCGGCAATGTCGAAGGCCGTGCCATGATCAACCGAGGTGCGGTCGATCGGCAGGCCCAGCGAAACGTTGACGGCGGTATCGAAGGCCACCAGCTTGATCGGGATATGACCTTGATCGTGATACTGAGCGATCACCAGGTCGAAAGCGCCGCTATATGCGCGATAATAAAGCGTATCAGCCGAAATCGGCCCGACGACGTTGATGCCTTCGTCCCGCGCCATGGCGACGGCAGGCATGACCTGGCTGTCATCCTCCGTGCCAAACAGCCCGTTCTCGCCGCAATGGGGATTGATGCCGGCAACCGCAATGCGCGGACTGCTGTAGCCGACGCGTTTGAGATGCTCGTTGCCTGCGCGAATTGTGGCGAGGATCCGCTCGGGCGTAGCGCGGTCGATCGCGGTCTTGAGCGACACATGCGTTGAGACGTGAATGACCTTGAGGCGCTCCGATGCCAGCAGCATGAAAGCAGATTTCTGACCGGTTAGCGCGGTCAGCATACCGGTATGACCATCATAATGGTGACCGGCAAGGTTGAGCGCTTCCTTGTTGATTGGCGCGGTGACAATGCAGCCGATGGCGCCGGATTCAGCGTCGCGCACGGCTCTTTCGATGAAGCGAAACGCGGCGTCGCCGGCGCGCGGATCGAGCTTGCCCCAGGGAAGGGGGCCGCCCTCGATGGGCAGGTCCTCCACCAGTCCGTCGAGATCGATCGCGGTGCCCGTAGCGGCGGCGGCAAGATCGAGCGTGGCACGATTGCCATAGATGCGCGTGCGCGCGCGGTCCTGGGTACTCATTTCAGCCAGGGCGCGAACCGCGATCTCGGGGCCGACACCGGCGGGGTCGCCCATGGTGATGCCGATAATGTCGCTCAATTGCTTTCTCCGTCGATCCAGCCTTTGGGAAGGCGGACATATTTGATGGCCCGCCGGAAATAGGTGTAGGCGACGTGGATATCGCCGTCAGGACCTTCCAGCAGGTAAGGGTAGGACAGCTCCTTGTTGCGGCCATCCAGCGAATTGTTGGCTAGGCACGTTCCTGGACTGTCATCGACGATCCGACGCAGCGGCCAGGTCGCGCCGCCATCGCTCGATACCGCAAGGGTCAGCGGCGCGCGCGGAACACCCCAGATCGGCGCGCAGCCGCCTGAAGCATCCGGGCGATCGTCGCCTTCTTCGATCTCGTCATAAAGCGACACGCGCCGGTCGCTCGACATCGCGGCCGAGATGGGATTGCACACCATGGCGAGCCGGCCATCCGCCAGCCGCACGACGTTGATCGAAGAGTTGTTGTTAGGCATGTCGGTCGGCTCCGGCGCCGACCAGGTGACGCCGCCATCCAGGCTTTCCGATCGATAAACGAAATCGGACTGACGACGGCGATAGAAGGCCACCATGTGCTCGCCATCGAGCGGCACGATGGTCATGTGGACCGAGTCGATCGAGCCGGGCACTTCGCTCAATGCCCAGGTCGCGCCATCGTCGTGGCTGACCGCGATGCCTGCCGTGTCATG
>CAKTFF010000266.1 GCA_934553185.1 uncultured Devosia sp. | reverse complement strand
CCTTTACCGGCAATACGCCCGGCTTTGTTTATACGACGCTCGGCTTCCAGTCCGCCGAAGTGGTGGACGAGCTCAACGTCAAGGTGAACCTGACTGCCAAGACGACGCTGGCACTGGGCATGATGGCGCAGGTCTATATCCACTGCAAAGACAGCTACGAGCAGATGACGCCCGAAGAGGCCGCTGCCAATCCGATCGGGTCGGGCTCTTATCGCCTGGCATCGTGGGAGCGCGGCTCCGAGATCGTGCTCGAAAAGGTCAAGGACCCCGGCACCTTCGACACCATCATCTGGCGCATCATTCCCGAGGCGTCGACCCGGACGGCCGAACTGATTGCCGGCAATGTCGACATCATCACCAATGTGGCGCCCGACCAGATCGCGGCGATCGATGCTTCCGGCTCGGCCACCGTCGAAAAGGTGAACGGCACCCGCCGCATGCAGGTCGGTTTCAACCTGGGGCAGGGTGTCGAGGGCATGCCTGGCGCTGCCGAAATCCAGGACCCCAAGGTGCGCTTTGCCATGCAATATGCGGTGGACGTGCCCAGCATCTGCACCCAGCTGCTCGGCACCGAATGCACCCGCATGACGAGCCTGGTCAATCCGCCCAACGGCAATCCTGAGCTCGAGCCGATCCCCTATGATCCAGATATGGCCGAACAGCTGCTCGACGAGGCCGGCTATCCACGCGGGGCGGACGGCACGCGCTTTTCAATCCGCCTCCAGGGTCCGCGCGGCCGTTACCTCAACGACGCCAATGTCGTGCAGGCGATCGGCCAGTATCTCAACGATGTGGGCATTCAAACCGAAGTCGAACTGCTCGAATGGGCGTCGGTTTATTCGCCGCTGCTGCGCACCAAGGAAATGGGTCCGCTGTTTTTCCTGGGGCAGGGCGGGGTCACCTGGAACCCGCTCTATGACATGAGCCTGTTCTCCACCCCCGATGGGGCCACCAACTACCAGAGCTGGACCGACCAGCGCTGGTTCGACGACTGGAAGCTGGCGGTAGATGCACCCACGGTCGAGGAAGCCCGCCCGGTGATCAACCGCATGCTCAAGCTCTTCTATGAAGAAGGCCCATGGCTGCAGCTCTACTTCCAGCCCGACTTCTACGGCGTCTCCAATCGCCTCGACTGGCAGCCGCGCCGCGACGAAGAGATCGAGCTGTTTGCCGCCAAGCTGAAGTAATTTTCCTGGATGCGCCGCCCGGCGTGGCGCATCCTCCTCTTTTCCTGGATGGGCCGTTTCGCCAATGTGGACCTTTATTCTCCGGCGCCTTTTGCAGAGCGCCATCGTCATCATCGGGGTAACGCTTATCACGTTCACGGCGCTGCAGATGAGCGGCGACCCGACCTACCTTTATGTCAGCGAACGGGCGACCGAAGAAGAAATCCAGCGCACCCGAGAGGCGCTGGGCTTTGATCGGCCGCTGCCGGAACAATACCTGACCTTCCTCGGCAATCTGGCCCAAGGCGACTTCGGCAATTCGCTGAGCTACAAGCGGCCAGCGATCGAGGCGGTGATGGATGCTCTGCCGGCGACGCTGGAACTGACGCTGTTTGCCATGATGCTGGCCATTGTGGTGGCCATTCCCCTGGGCGTCATCGCGTCGCTCAATCGCGGCAGCGCCGCCGACGGCTCGGTGATGACGGTGGCGATGCTTGGCCAGTCGATCCCCAGCTTTTGGCTCGGGATCATGATGATCATGTTCTTTGGCCTGCAGCTGCGCATCCTGCCCATTTCAGGGCATGTGCCGTTCATCATGCCTTTGATCCAGGGCGACTTCCGGCAGGCGCTGATCAATCTGCCGCAGTCGCTCTACTACCTGATCATGCCCGGCTTTGCGGTGGCGTTTTATTCCATCTCGCGCAATGCGCGGCTGGTCCGCTCCTCCATGCTCGAAGTGCTGAGCCAGGATTTCGTGCGCACCGCGCGCTCCAAGGGCATCAGCGAACGGGCGGTGGTCATCAACCATGCGCTGCGCAATGCCTGGCTGCCGGTCGTCACCATGATCGGACTTGAATTCGGTTTCCTGATCGGCGGCGTGGTCGTGGTGGAAATCGTGTTCTCTTGGCCCGGGCTGGGGCGTCTCGTGTTCAACGCCATCAACCAGCGCGACATTCCCGTGGTGCAGGCCGCCGTGGTGGTGCTCGCCATGGTGTTTATCGCTCTCAACCTCATCGTCGATCTGATCTATGCGCGGATCGACCCTCGCGTGAAACTTTAAGGAGGCCGGCATGTCGGTAGAAACGCTCCCGTCGACCCCCATCAAGACCCGCCCCATGTCTCATCGCCGGCGTGAATTCCGGCGCGCCCTGCGCTCGATGGTGCAGGCCAAGTGGCCGCTCCTGGCGCTGCTTGTGCTGCTGCTGGTGGTGTTTGCCGGCATTTTCGGGCCGTGGATCTCCCCGCTCGACCCCAACCGGCAGGACATCATGATGCGCCTCGCCGATCCGCTGACCGAAGGGCGCCGCAATGCGTTTTTCCTCCTCGGCACCGACGGGCTGGGCCGGGACGTTCTGTCCCGCCTGCTTTACGGCGCGCGCATCTCGCTGCTGGTGGGCGTCTGCGCGATTCTCGTGGGCGGCACGATCGGCGTCGTGGCGGGTCTTGTGGCCGGGTACTTCGGCGGCTGGATCGACGACGTCATAATGCGGCTGGGCGATATCCAGCTCGCTTTCCCCTTTATTCTTCTCGCCATCATGTTCCTGGTGATCCTGGGTCCGGGAGTGATGAACATCATCATCGTGCTTGGCGTGGGCCAGTGGGTGACCTATGCGCGCATCGTGCGGGCACAGACACTGTCGCTGCGGGAAAAGGAATATGTGGAGGCCGCGCGGGCGCTGGGCGACAGCACATTCCTCATCATCTTCCGCACCATCCTGCCCAACATCATCGCGCCGCTCACCGTGATCGCCTCGTTCAACGTGGCTTCGGTGATCCTGTCGGAAGCTTCGCTGTCGTTTCTGGGGCTGGGCGTACCGCCGAGCGTCCCGACCTGGGGCGCCATGCTGGCCGACAGCCGCGACCAGTTGATGGCCAACAAGTGGTGGCTCGCCTTCTTTCCCGGCATCGCCATCGTTCTGACCGTACTGGCCTTCAACATCCTGGGTGACTGGCTGCGCGACTTCCTGGACCCGCGCTTGAAAACGATGGCTTAGCGGCGCCGATTTGAGGCCAACTCGGCACCCTGTGCGCAACTCTGTAGAAAGAACAAGAACATGAAAGTTGGGATTGTTGGCGCGAGCTTTGCCCGGGCCGCTTACCTGCCGGCCCTGCGTCACGTGGAAGGCGCCGAGGTGGTGGCCGTTGCATCCAGCCGGCTCGACAGCGCCCGCTCGGCGGCTGATGAATTCGGCGTGGACGCGGCCTATGACGACTGGCAGGAGATGCTGGGCAGCCACGAGCTTGAGCTGGTGCTGATCGCAACACCCACGGACCTGCATGCCCCCATCACGCTGGCAGCGCTGGAGCGCGGTGCGCATGTGCTGTGCGAGAAGCCGACGGCGATGGATGCAGGCGAAGCGCAGGCCATGCTCGACAAGGCCGAAAGCCTGGGGCGGCTGCACATGATCGACCATGAACTGCGGTTCAACCCCAATCGCATGCGCGTGGCCGAGATGATCCGCAATGGCGAGCTTGGCGACATCCGCCACGTCAACATCGCCAATATCGGCGCCTCCTGGGCCAATCCATCGAGCCGTCCCAAGGGCGACTGGTGGAGCCTTGCCGAACATGGCGGCGGACGGCTGGGGGCCAATGGCAGCCACCAGGTCGACATGCTGCGCTGGTGGCTCGGTCCGGTGAAGTCGGTGGTGGGACAAGCGCTGACGGTTATTCCCGATCGGCTGGACAAGACGACGGGCGAGCCATGGACGGCAACGGCTGATGATCTGTCTTATTTTACCCTCGAGATGTTGGGCGGTGCGCTGGCCCAGGTGTTCATGAG
>CAKTFF010000265.1 GCA_934553185.1 uncultured Devosia sp. | reverse complement strand
CGCTGTGTCGCGGCGTGTTCGGCTACACCAACCACACGCTGCTGCCCGAAGCGCTGGAAAGCTGGCCGGTGGCGCTGCTGGAACGGCTCCTGCCGCGGCACATGCAGATCATCTACCAGATCAATGCCGATGTGCTGACCGATGCGCGCGTAAGGGCCAAGTTCACCGACGCGCAGATCGCCAATGTGTCGCTGATCGACGAGGCGGGCGGCCGACGGGTCCGCATGGGGCAACTGGCCTTCGTGGGCTCCCATTCGATCAATGGCGTTTCAGCGCTCCACACCGAGCTGATGAAGCAGACGGTCTTTTCGGACCTCCACAAGCTTTATCCCGAGCGCATCAACAACAAGACCAACGGCATCACGCCCCGCCGCTGGCTGATGCAGTGCAATCCCGGCCTGACCAAGCTGATCACCGACCGGATCGGCGACGGATTCCTTGACGATATCGAGCTGCTGCGCGGCCTTGATGCCCATGCTGACGATCCATCGTTCCAGGATCAGTTCGCCGAGGTCAAGCAGGCCAACAAGCAGGCGCTCGCACGGTTGATCAAGGATCGGCTCAACATCACGGTGTCGCCCGACGCCATGTTCGACGTGCAGATCAAGCGCATCCACGAATACAAGCGCCAGCTGCTCAACATCATCCAGGCCGTTGCGCTTTATGATGAAATCCGCGCCCATCCGGAGCGGAACTGGGTGCCGCGCGTCAAGATTTTTGCCGGCAAGGCGGCGCCGGGCTATTGGAACGCCAAGCTGATCATCAAGCTGATCAACGACGTGGCCAAGGTCATCAACAATGATCCGGCCGTGCGCGGCCTGCTCAAGGTGGTGTTCCTGCCCAACTACAATGTGAGCCTTGCCGAGGTGATCGTTCCCGCTGCCGATCTCAGTGAGCAGATTTCCACCGCCGGCATGGAAGCGTCGGGCACGGGCAATATGAAGTTCATGGCCAATGGCGCGATCACCATCGGCACGATGGACGGCGCGAATGTCGAGATGCACAAGGAAGTGGGCGACGAGAATATCGTCATCTTCGGCCTCAGCACCGAAGAGGTAAACGACAAGCGCGCACGCGGCGAGGCGCCGAGTGCAACAATCGATGGGTCGTCCCGGCTCAAGGAAGTGCTTGAGTCGATTGCTTCGGGTGTGTTCTCGCCCGATGATCCGCATCGCTATCGCGATCTGGTGGGCGGGCTCTATGACCGGGACTGGTTCATGGTGGCGCGCGATTTCGACGCCTATGTTGCCGCTCAGGCCAAGGTCGATACCCTCTGGGCCGACAAGCGGCGCTGGACGACGATGGCGATCCACAACACCGCTCGCGTCGGGTTCTTCTCATCGGATCGCACCATTCGGCAATATGCGGAAGAGATTTGGGATGTTCCGGTGCCGACCTGATCGGAGGCTGGGTCGGGACTTGGCAACCAAGACACCATCAGAGGTATTTAAGTTTAAGACGGAGCACCTTACTGGTGCTGCCGTCGTCGGGGAGCGTGCGTGTGACCAATCAAAACTGGCAGGCTGATTCACGGGAGGTGGAAGCGATCGTTGCCGGTCGTCACGCCAATCCGTTTGCATTTCTCGGGCTGCAGGAGATCAGTGGTTATTGGGTTCTGCGCGCGTTCATTCCGCACGCGGAGACCGTGTCGGCGTTCACCTTAAGCGGTGTTGAACTGGGGGATCTGACGCAGCGTCATCCCAGCGGGTTTTTCGAGGGCGAGGTGAAGCTCGACCAGCGCCAGCCCATCCGCTATCGCGCCCGCAATGCCGGCGGCGAATGGGACGTGTACGATCCCTATTCCTTCGGTCCTGTCCTGGGGCCGATGGACGATTACTATATTGGCGAGGGCAGCCACCTGCGGCTGTTCGACAAGCTGGGCGCCCACGAGATGGAATTCGAGGGCGTTCACGGCACCCACTTCGCCGTCTGGGCACCCAATGCCGAGCGCGTCAGTGTCGTTGGGCCGTTCAACGACTGGGATGGTCGGCGCCATCCCATGCGCAGGCGGCTCGAAACCGGCGTCTGGGAAGTGTTCATCCCCATTCTCGGCACCGGCACGCTCTACAAGTTCGAGATCATCGGGCCAAACGGTGTCCCCGTTCCGCTGAAGGCCGATCCGTTCGCCCGCCAATCGGAAATGCGCCCGAAAACCGCATCCGTCGTGCCTGATCCAACCCCATTCACCTGGACGGACGAGAAGTATCTCGAGGAGCGCGCGAAACGCGACTGGCGCCGCACGCCCCTGTCGATCTACGAGGTGCATCTGGGCAGCTGGCGCCGCCGTCCCGATGGCAGTTTCCTGTCCTATGATCAGCTTGCCGAGCAGTTGGTGCCTTATGCTGCTGACATGGGTTATACCCATATCGAGCTGATGCCGATCACCGAGCATCCCTATGATCCGAGCTGGGGCTACCAGCCCACCGGCCTTTATGCGCCCACTGCCCGTCATGGTGATCCGGCGGCCTTTGCACGTTTCGTCAACGCCGCCCATGAGGCCGGTCTCGGTATCATTCTGGACTGGGTGCCGGCCCATTTCCCCACCGACGCGCATGGTTTGGCCAATTTTGATGGCACAGCGCTCTACGAGCATGCCGATCCGCGTCAGGGCTACCACCCGGACTGGAACACCGCGATCTACAATTTCGGCCGGCGCGAAGTCGTCAGCTTCCTTGTCAACAATGCCCTCTACTGGATGGAGAAGTTCCACCTCGACGGGCTGCGCGTCGATGCCGTGGCGTCGATGCTTTACCTCGACTATTCCCGCCAGCAGGGGCAGTGGGTGCCCAACAAGTTCGGCGGCAACCAGAACCTTGAAGCGGTGGAGTTCCTGCGTCGCGTGAACACCGAAGCCTACCGGCTTCATCCCGGCGCCTTTATGATCGCCGAAGAATCCACATCATGGCCGGGCGTCAGTTCGCCTGTCGATGCCGGCGGTTTGGGGTTCGGGTTCAAGTGGAACATGGGCTTCATGAACGACACGCTTCGGTTCATGAGCCGCGAGGCGGTGCATCGCAAGTACCACCACAATGACATGACCTTCGGCGCCGTTTACGCCTTCACCGAGAACTTCGTTCTGCCGCTCAGCCATGACGAAGTTGTGCATGGCAAGGGCTCGCTGCTCGAGAAAATGCCCGGCGATGACTGGCAGAAATTTGCCAACCTGCGCGCTTATCTCGCCTTCATGTGGGGCTTCCCCGGCAAGAAGCTGCTGTTCATGGGGCAGGAATTTGCCCAGCGCGAAGAATGGGCGGAAGGGCGCTCGCTCGACTGGTACCTTCTTGACGCCGGCATGCATGAAGGCATGCGGCGTCTCGTGGCCGATCTTAATGCGGCCTATCGGCAACTGCCCGCACTTTACGAGCGCGACTGCGAGCCGGACGGGTTTGAATGGGTGATCGGCAATGACCACACAAATTCGGTCTTCGCCTGGTTGCGCAAGGCGCCCGGCAGCGACCCCATTCTTGTGGTCAGCAACTTCACGCCGGTGCCCCGCACCGGCTACAAGATCCCCATGCCTATGGCCGGCAAGTGGGTGGAACGCATCAACACCGATGCGGGCTGGTATTCGGGGTCCAATACAGGCAACCAGGGTGCGGTGAACGCTTACCCCGTCGAGGGCAGGCACTGGCCGGCGGAAGCCGAGCTTTATCTGCCGCCCCTGTCGACATTGTTTCTAAAGTTCGAGCCCACGCGCTCTGAACAAGAAGACGTCCCGGTCAACGGGCAATAGTGGAGGGCTAAAGAATGGCAGACTATCGAGTACCATCACCATTGGCCCGTGAGGCCATGGCCTATGTGCTGGCTGGTGGACGCGGCACGCGTTTGATGGAGCTGACTGACCGGCGCGCCAAGCCCGCCGTTTATTTCGGCGGCAAGTCGCGCATCATCGATTTCGCGCTGTCCAACGCCATTAATTCTGGCATTCGCCGCATCTCGGTTGCCACCC
>CAKTFF010000264.1 GCA_934553185.1 uncultured Devosia sp. | reverse complement strand
GGTTTATCGCGACGACCTCGAGATGACCGGGCAGATCTACGCCCTCAAGCACCTGCAGAACGCCCGTGGCGGCAGTTTTGTGCGCATATAAGTATGACTATTGACTTAAATTGAGAAACCGTTTTACCTTTTTGAGAAAAGGGTTTTCCATTGAGGTACGCTGAAGTGATTAAGGCTGAGCGCATTCGCATCTATGACGTCGCCCGCGTGGCCGGCGTCAGCGTCGCGACTGCCTCCAAGGCCCTCAACGATACCGGCAGGATGACCGAAGCGACGCGCACCCGCGTCAAGCAGACGGCCGCTGCTCTGGGGTTCCGGCCCAATGCCATGGCCCGGGCGCTGACGCGTCAGCGCAGCTTCACCATCGGCCTCCTAACCAACGACACCTATGGCCGCTTCACCCTGCCGGTCATGGCCGGCATCAACGAGGCGCTGGTCGACCAGGGTGTATCGGTGTTCCTGTGCGGCATCGAGGACGATGCGGGGCTCGGCAAAATCCATGTCGATGCCATGCTCGACAAGCAGGTCGATGGCATCATCGCCACCGGCAAGCGCATCGACCGCCGCCTGCCGGTCGATCTTGCCGATCTCCCCGTGCCGGTAGTCTATGCCTTCACCGAAGGCCCAGCGGATGCAGTGACCCTGGTGTCAGACGACAGGCAGGGCGCGCGCGAAGCGACCGAGCACCTGCTTGCCTTGGGCAGGCGCAATCTGGTGCATGTCACCGGGCCCGACAGCTTTGCTTCCGTGCAAAGCCGCGCCGAGGCATTCCGCTCTGCTGCTGGAGCGGACGCCCTAGTGCTGCACGGCGCCTGGTCGGAAGCCTGGGGGCACGAGGCCGTCGCCAGGCTCTGGGCTCAGCCAAAGACACCTGATGGCATTTTCTGCGGCAACAACCAGATCGCCGAACTTTGGGCGCAGCCCAATAAGCCGGACGGCATTTTTTGCGGCAATGACCAGATTGCCCGCGGCGTTGTTGATGCGCTGCGCGAGCGCGGCGTCGACGTGCCGGCCGAAGTCTCGGTGGTGGGTTTTGACAATTGGGAGATCGTCTCGGCCGCGACGCGCCCGCCGCTCACCACGATCGACATGAACCTCCAAGAACTCGGCCGCGAAGCCGGACGTCTGATCCTGGACCTTGCCGAGGGCAAGCCGGTCAAGCCGGGCATCCGCACGCTGCCATGCAAGCTCGTGTTGCGCCAATCCTGCGGGAGCGACCGTGTCGCAAACCGCGTGGAGAAAGAGGTGCTTCAGGAGGTCTAGGGAGTGCTGCCACAGGCATTGGCGTGCCCATGGCAGCGAGGAGAGCGCCGCGGTGGAAAGAGGAAATCCATCACGGCACAGGACGCGGCCAAGGCCGCAAGGGAGGATATAATGCAGTTTACCAAGCTCGGTCTATTGACCGGTCTCGCCTTTGGCGCATTGCTTGCCGCGGCGCCCGCTTACGCGCAGGTGACGCTCAAGGTCTGGTCCATCGACGGCGTTGACCGTCCCGGCATCGCCGACACCTATTCCAAGGAATTCGACGAAGCCAACGAGGACATCGTCGTCGAATATCGCGGCATTCCGTTCGACGAAATCGTCAACGAGACATTGCGCGCCTTTGCCACCGGCAATGCGCCCGACATCGTCTCCTTCGACAACCCGGACTTCGCGCTCTTCTCCTCGCGCGGCGCCATGCTCGACATCACCGATCGCGTCGCCAACTCCGACATCATCAGCAAGGCCGAATATTTCGAAGGCCCGCTCAACTCGGTGACCTGGGATGGCAAGCTTTATGGCCTCCCCAAATACACCGACACGATCGGCCTCTTCTACAACAAGGACCTTTTCGCCAAGGCCGGCATCACCGAGCCGCCGACCACCTGGGCAGAAGTGGCCGAAGACGCCGCCAAGCTCACCGACCCGGCCAACAACGTTTATGGCGTGACCTTCTCGGCCCGTGCAGGCGAAGAAGGCACGTTCCAGTTCCTCCCCATCATCCAGATGTCGGGTGGCGGCGCCAACAAGGTCAATACGGAGGGCGCAGCTCAGGTCCTCGATATCTGGAAGGGCCTGATCGACAATGGTTATGCCAGCCGCGACGTGCTGAGCCTTGGCCAATGGGATTCGACCGGCGTCTTCAATTCCGGCAATGCCGCCATGGCCATTTCCGGCCCGTGGGAAATCGACCGCATGGTAGAAGACGCCAAGTTCGCTTGGGGCGTGGCGCTGCTCCCTACCATTAACGAAGACGACCAGAAGTCGTCGGCACTGGGTGGTTTCAACTGGGGCATCATGGCCAATACCCAGCACCCCGATGAAGCCTTCCGCCTGCTGGAATATTTCGTGCAACAGGAAGATCGCATCTTCCCCGAATTCGGCAATCTGCCGGCGCGCGGCGATATCGACCTGCCGGTCACGGGCGAGGCCAAGAAGGATGCGGCGCTGGTGGTCTTCCAGGACCAGCTGCAATATGCCCAGCCTCGTGGTCCGCACCCGGAATGGCAGAAGATCTCCAAGGCTATTTATGATGCCGAGCAGCAGGCGCTGACCGGTCAGATGCCCGCCATGGACGCCCTCAACCAGGCACAGACCACCATCGACACCATCTTCGCGCAATAAGTCTCCCTGACTGGCCGGCCGGACTTTGCTCTGGCCGGCATTTTTCCCTGGTGGTCACGGAGGCTCTCGGTGTCGCGATTTCTCAGCGGGCTGAAGGATGGTATCGGCTTTGATATCATCCTGGTCGGCGCAGCTCTGCTCTTTCTCCTGGCGCTGGCCGGCGCGCCGCTGATCTACAACGTGCTGATGAGCTTTCAGCAGGTAGACATGTTCACCCTGGGCTCGCTGTTCCGCCCCTTCGTGGGCTTCGAAAACTACATGGCCGTGGTGCGGCAACCCGAATTCTGGCTCGTCACGCGCAATACGCTGATCTTCGTGTTTGGCTCGATGACCGGCCAGTTCGTGCTCGGCTTTGCCCTGGCGCTGTTCTTTGCGCAGAACTTTCCGGGTGCTTCCACCATTCGCGGCCTGTTCCTCGTCTCCTGGGTCATGCCCGGCCTCGTGATCGGCGGCATCTGGAGCCTGATCCTGGCCGGGGACTATGGCGTGCTCAACGTCATCCTGCGCAATTTTGGCCTTATCGGCTCTAATGTCTTCTGGAAGTCCGATCCGAACTTTTCGATTTGGGCGGTGATCATCGCCAATATCTGGCTGGGGCTGGCCTTCAACATGCTGCTGCTTTCGGTCGGGCTCGCCGCTATTTCGCGCGATCTCTATGAAGCTGCCGAGCTCGATGGCGCCAATGCCTTCCAGCGCTTCTGGACCATCACCCTGCCCATGATGCGCTCGACCATCGGCGCCGTGCTCTCGCTGGGGCTGATCGGCACGCTGCAGCAGTTCGATCTGTTTCCGGCGCTTACCGAAGGCGGCCCCGCCAACACGTCCAACGTGGCCGGCTACTGGTCCTGGCAACTGAGCTTCCAGCTTTACGATTTCGCCAAGGGCGCAACGGTGTCGGTGATGATGTTCCTGCTCGTGCTTTTCGCCTCGGTCGTTTACGTCCGCTCGACCCGCCACGAGGTGCGCGGATGACAAGGACCTACATGCCCTGGTTCCTGCTGGTCGTGGCGCTGGCACTGGCCGCGATCTACCTCTTTCCCCTTTATTGGATGTACATCACCTCCATAAAGTCGGGCTCGGAGCTCTTTGCCAATCCGCCCACCTTCTGGCCTGTCACGCCCAATCTCGGCATCTTTGCCGATGTGTGGACGCGGCGCGCAATGCCGACCTACCTTTGGAACTCCGTGCTGATCGCCAGCGGCGTCACCCTGATCACCGTTTTGCTCGGCACCGGCTGCGCCTATGTGCTGGCCCGTTATCGCAATGTGTGGATCGACATTGGCCTGTTCGCCATCCTGATGCTGCAGGTGCTGCCCGCCTCGGTGATGATCACGCCGCTCTTTGTCGGCTTCAACCAGCTTGGCCTCCTCAACTATCCGCGTACCGCTGTGGTAC
>CAKTFF010000263.1 GCA_934553185.1 uncultured Devosia sp. | reverse complement strand
GCTGGTGATATCTTCGTTCGAGAGCGGCCCATCTTTCTGGGGCGCGACTGGTCTCATGGGACGACGAATGGCAAACGATCCTTGTGTTGTTAAGCCAAGTGGTGAAATCTGCCGTAAAATCGTGTTACCGGACCCATAAGTCAACTGGCAACAAGGTGAAATCGCTGCGCTCGGCGCGCTTTTGCCGCAAATCCCGGACTGGTCCAATGTCTCCCCTACCCGCACGTTCCTTTACGATCTCCGTCGGCCAGGGTGCCGAAGGACGTTCCATTGCAGTCGAGCAGCGCTCCGGCAAGTCGCCGGGTCTGTTCTGGCTCGGCGGTTTCCGCTCCGACATGTTCGGCAGCAAGGCGCTGGCGCTGGACGCTCTGGGCGCCGAACAGGGGCTTGCGGTAACAAGGTTCGACTATTCCGGCCATGGTCAATCGGGTGGCTCCTTTGAACAGGGCACGATCAGCCGCTGGCTGGAGGAAGCTGAGGCGGTTTTTGCCACCACGGAGGGACCGCAGGTGGTCGTTGGCTCGTCCATGGGCGGGTGGCTGGCGCTGCTGTTGGCGCGCCGCCTGCTCGGCCGCGGGCAGCGGCCTCATGCCATGGTGCTGATCGCCCCGGCGCCGGACATGACGCACGAACTGATGCTGCCCGGCTTTTCCCCTGCCGAACATGAGTCGCTGCAAAACAACGGCTATATCGACCAGCCCAGCGCTTATGGAGATCCTTACCGGATTACTCGGTCCCTGATCGAGGACGGAGCGAAACACCTGCTTTTCGGCAATGTGATCGAAACCGGCTGCCCTGTTACCATTCTTCAGGGCGGGCAGGACCCTGACGTGCCGCAGTCCCATGCCATCAAGCTCGTGACCCATATGCTGCATGACCCGGTGACCCTGACGCTGATCCCCAATGGCGACCACCGCTTGAGCCGTCCGGACGATTTGGAGCGGCTGCGTGCCGTGGTGCTCGGGCTGGTGGCTGGTTAGGGTCATGCTCGAATAGGCGAGGCGGTGGTACCAAATAGGCTGGGCACCGTTAGTGCTCGCTCCGCCAAATAGCATCGAGCCCCTCGCGATAGGTGGGATAAAGCAGTTCAATCCCGAGTGCCTGCTTGATCCTGCCATTGGAGACACGCTTGTTGTCAGCGTAGAAGCTGCGCTGCATAGGGGTGAACTCGGCCTTTTCATACGGCACTTCGGCGGGCGGCTCGACCCTCATCAAGGCGGCAGCATAGGTCACCAGGTCCTGGGGCGGCGCGGGTTCGTCATCGGCGAGGTTAAAGGTGCCCTCGAGCCGCGCCTGGGCAGCCAGCGCGGTGATGCGACCGATATCGGCGACATGAATGCGGTTAAACACCTGCCCGGGCTTGATGACCCGGCGGGCCGTGCCGTCCCGCAGCTTGTCGAAGGTGGAGCGGCCTGGCCCATAAATGCCGGCAAGACGCAGGATGGCCAATGGTAAGCCGCGCGCCGAGGCATAGTCGCGCCAATGCTGCTCGGCCAGGACGCGCCGATCCGAGCGGTCGTTGCGCGGCACCAATGGCGCCTCCTCATCGATCCAGGCGCCGTCGAAGTCGCCATAAACGCCAACCGTGGAATAATAGCAAAGCCAGCGGAGGTCGGCTGCCGCGTCCAGATCAGTTCGGTGGTGGAGAAGCGCAGGATCGCCATCCTCGCCGGGTGCTATCGAGAACACGACATGGGTGGCGCTGCGAAGGGCGGGATGCAGGGTTGATCCGGCGGCAGTTCCAGCAAAGACATGCGCATCAATCCCCTCTGCACGGAGCCGGTCAGCCTTTTCAGCCGACCGAACGGTTCCCCCGACCTGAGCCGATGGCGCTTCTTTTCGGAGCGCGTCGGCAGCGGCGAGCGCGGAAAAGCCGAGACCGAAGAAGAAGGCATTCATTGAAGAGCTCCGGTCCATTCACCGACGACCTGCTGGTCGGTTTCCCTTGGCAAGGCATCAGGCATACGGCGTTCTGCGCCCTCTGGCGCAAGCCGCCGCAGAGCCCAGATGGCGGCGCCGCGCACCAAAGGATCATCGGCATCCAGCCGGGCTTCGACCAGCGGCACCAAGGCTTGATCGGCTGAATTGCCGACAGCAATCAGCACATTGCGCAGAAAGCGGGCATGACCGATGCGCTTGATGGGCGATCCGGCAAACATGGCACGGAAGCCGCTGTCGTCGAGTTGCACGAGATCGGCTAAAGCGGGGCGCTCCAGATCGGCCCGGGCGCGCAGCTTGGCCTCCCGGCTGACCGAAGCGAACTTGTTCCAGGGGCACACAGCCAGGCAATCATCGCAGCCATAGATGCGGTTGCCCATAGGTGCACGAAACTGCACCGGAATGGGTCCCTTATGCTCCACTGTGAGGTAGGCAAGGCACCGCCGCGCATCGAGCTGGAATGGCGCTGGGAAGGCATGGGTTGGGCAAATGTCGAGGCAGCGCGTGCAGGAACCGCAACTTTCGCCGTGTGGCTCGTTCTTGGGCAGATCGGCCGCGGTCAGGATGGCGCCTAGAAACAGCCAGGAGCCGAAATCGCGGCTGACCAAAACGGAGTGCTTGCCCTGCCAGCCCAAGCCTGCGGCCTCCGCCAGCGGCTTTTCCATGAGTGGCGCGGTGTCCACGAACACCTTGACGTCCTCGCCGGTGCGGCTGGCGAGGAGGCCGGCGATCTCCTTGAGCTTGCCCTTGATCAGCTCATGATAGTCGCGGTTGCGGGCGTAAACCGAGATCGAGCCGAGAGATTTTTCCCCCAAGACGGCGAGCGGGTCAGTCTCGGGACCGTAGTTGAGGCCCAGAAGGATCACCGAGCGTGCTTGGGGCCACATGCCCTGGGGACTGCCGCGCCGCCCGGCTGTGTCAGCCATCCAGTCCATGTCCGCGTGCCAGCCGGACGCCAGAGCTGCATTGAGCTTTTCGGGCAGGTCGGGACGAGCGTCGGCCGAGGCAATGCCGAAGCTATCAAAGCCAAGCGCCTGCGCCCGAGCGCGCAGCTCGGCGACAAGCTTCTGCCGCTCAGAAATCGAGGTCTGCATAGCCGCGCTGGGGTGGCATGGCGACGACGCGGTCATTGAGAAGCGTGCGGAAGGCGGGGCGCGATTTGATGCGGGAGTACCAGTCGCGGGTTTCTCCCGCCTTGGGCCAGTCGATGTCGCCCAGGTAGTCGAGGGTGGACAGGTGGGCGGCCAGGGCAAAATCGGCCAGGGTCAGCGTATCGCCGGCCAGCCATGACCGTGTGGCGAACAGCCAGTTGAAATAAAGCATGTGCTCGTTGAGGTTGGCCTTGGCGACGCGCAGAACCGCAGGATCGGGGGTAGCGCCGCGCTGGTCGCGCTTGATGATCTTTTCTTCGAGCACATAGCGGGTGACTTCGTCGTTGAGCTTGGTGATCACCCATTCGATCATCCGCCACATCTCGGCACGCGGGCCGGGATCAGGCGGAATAAGACCGGCGACGACGCTTGGCGTATAAAGGTCTTCCACCGTGTGGATGGTAGCCAGAATGCCAACGATAGGCTGGTCGCTGTCGCCAAGCAGAATAGGCAGGTTTGCCGCCGGATTGATCTCGAGCAGTTCGGCATCGCGCAGCCAGGGCTTGATCTCCTCCATGTCGAGCGGCACGCCATATTCGGCGCACATCAGCCGGATGAGGCGCGAGGCGGGGTCAAGCGGATGGTGGATCAGGCTCGGCATGGGGATGCTCGTCTCTTTTTGTGGGCCGTTGCTTGGCGCTGCGAACAAACAACGCTAGAGCTTGCCGGCAAATGCGGCCCGCTGGACTGATTAGGGGATGGGATGAACGCCGATCAAGGTCTTTTTGTGCCGCTGATCCTTGGAATTCTTGAGGGGCTTACCGAATTTCTTCCGGTCAGCTCCACAGGGCACCTCCTGCTCGCCGGGCACTTCTTCGGGCTGACCCAGCCTGCCACCTTTATCGTGCTGATCCAACTCGGTGCGATCTTGGCGGTCATTACCGTGTATTTTGCCAAGCTGGCGGTGTTGATCCGCGATGC
>CAKTFF010000262.1 GCA_934553185.1 uncultured Devosia sp. | reverse complement strand
GTCGGCGGTCGTCCTTCGGTGACGGCGCAGCGCTAAAGCGCAAGCTCGATCCAGGTTGGGGCATGATCGCTCGCCCCCTCTTGGGCGCGATACTGGCGGTCCACACCGGCGTCTTGGAGCTTGCCGGCGAGTGTTTTGCTCAGCAGCAGATGATCGAGCCGCATGCCGGCGTCGCGCTCCCAACGGTTCCGCATATAGTCCCAGAAGGTGTAGATCGTTTCGTCTGGATAATGCTGGCGCAGCGCATCGGTCCAGCCTTGCCCCAGAAGCCGCTTGAAGGCATCGCGGCTTTGCGGCTGCACCAGCGCATTGTCGCGGTAGGACGTTGTTTTGTAGACGTCGCGTTCTTCGGGCACGATGTTGTAGTCGCCCGCCAGCACCACCGGCAGGCCGGTTTCCCACAAGCTCTGGCTGTGAAGGAGAAAGCGCTCCATCCAGTCGAGCTTGTAGGTAAACTTCGGGCCCGGCTGCGGATTGCCATTGGGCGCATAAAGACACCCGATCAGCACGCCGCCTACGGCCGCCTCGATATAGCGCGCCTGCTCATCTTTGGGGTCGCCCGGCAGTTCGGACCGGGTCAGCACCGGCTCGCTGTCACGCGCCAGAATGGCCACCCCGTTCCATCGTGGCTCGCCGCGCCAGACTGCCCCATAGCCCGCCTCTTCCAGCGCCTCTTGAGGAAACTGCGCGCTTGTCGCCTTGAGTTCCTGCAGGCACACGACGTCCGGCTGCTCGGCCTGGAGCCAGGCCAGGAGATTGGTAAGCCGTTTTTTGACGCCGTTGATGTTGAATGTGGCGATTTTCACCGGCTTGTTCACGTCTCCTTGGGTGCAACGGATTGGCCAATTGCCCAGAGAACGCCGAACGGGTCCTTGAGCTGGCCATAAATATCGCCCCAGAACTCGGTCTTGAGCGGAGATGCAATCTCGCAGCCGGCGCCGACTGCGCGGTCCCACCACATCTGTGCGTCGTCCACATGAATGTGCATGTTGAAGCCTTGCGGCTGGACAGGCGCATAGCCGTAATCGGGAAAGAAGTCGCAAAGGAAGATCTGGCTGCCGTTGATTTCGATCTGGCTGTGGATCAGCTTGTCCCCGCCTTCGCTCAGGATTGCGTCGCGCTCGATGGCCCCGAATGCAGCCTTATAGAAGTCGATGGCTTTGCGGGCGCCATCCACATTGAGATAGGGCGTCACGCCACTGGTCGGTCGGTACTGCGTCATTTGGTTGTCCCTCCATTGGTCCCATGCAAGCACGAGTGCGAAGGCAGCGCCAGTGTTTAGCCGACGGGTGGCGGTGGGTTGCGGGCAATGGTTGCCGTGGCGCCGAGCGAAGCAAGGATGATGGCGGCTATGCCCGCCAGCTGCCACGGATGCAGCATCTCGCCGAGCACGAAATAGCCCGACAGGGCCCCCAAAGCGGGCTGCCCGCTCATCAGAATGCCGAACAGGCGCGAGGGCAGGTGGGGCAGGGCGACGATGTCGAGCGCATAGGGAATGGCGCTCGACAGCAGCGCAACCCCCAGGGCCACGGGCAGCAGGGCGGGATCGAGCAGGCTGGTGCCGGCACCTGCTATACCGAAGGGCAAGGCCAGCACCGCGGCCACCGAAACCCCGATGGCAGTAACATGCGGTCCGCCGCCCGTGCCTGCGCGCTGCCCGAAAATGATGTAGCCAGCCCAGCAGGCGCCCGCGCAAAGGGCCAGCAGAACGCCAGGCAGGGCGATGTCGCCGCTGTTCTGCCCGAGGGGCAAGAGCATGGCGAGCCCAGCCACCGCAAGGATGATCCAGCCGAAATCAAGCGGCTTGCGCGAACCGGCAAGGGCGACGGCGAGCGGGCCGGTGAATTCGAGGGCAACCGCAACGCCGAGCGGAATGGTGGCAAGGGCGGCATAAAAGAACAGGTTCATCGCCCCCATCACCGCCCCATACAGCACAACGGAGCGCCATTGCCGCCTGTCGAGGCGGTGCCGCCATGGCTGGAACACAGCCACCAGCACAAGGGCGGCAAGGGTCAGCCGCAAGGTCGTCGCACCCGCTGCCCCCACCAGGGGAAACAGCCCCTTGGCAAAGGACGCGCCCACCTGGGTGAACACCATGCCTAGGGCAACAAGCGCGACGGAAAAGGGAATGGATTGCGGCCGCACGGGAGGGCTTTCAGGTTGATGGCGCCCTGTTATCAGGCTTTGCCACACGCTGCCACGATCTCGTCCGCGCATGGTGCAGTCGTCGCAGCGATGCCCACCATTCCATTGACCCGACTCTTTTCACCCCTTACCGCTAACGCCCTGGAACAAAGGAGGAATGGTGATGGAATACCGTTATCTGGGCCGCTCGGGTCTGCGGGTCTCGACGCTGACCATGGGCACCATGACCTTTGGCGGCTCCGAAAAAGTGGGCAATACCGAACAGCGTGACGCCACACGGCAGATCGATCTGTGCCTCGATCACGGCATCAACCTCCTCGACACCGCCAATATCTACAATAAAGGCGTGTCCGAAGAGATGATCGGCGTGGCGCTCGGGGAAAATGGCCGCCGGGACCGGACATTGATTGCCACCAAGGTCCGTTTCCCCACCGGCAATGGCCCCAACGAGGGCGGTCTCTCGCGCCACCACATCATCGCGCAGTGCAAGGCCAGCCTCAAGCGCCTCCAGACCGACCATATCGACCTTTACCAGGTGCATGAATGGGACGGTCAGACGCCTATCGAGGAAACCATGGAAGCGCTCGATACGCTCGTGCGCCATGGCCATGTTCGCTATATCGGCTGCTCGAACTATTCCGGCTGGCATATCAGCAAGGCGCTTGCTGCGGCCGGCGCGCGCCATGGCGAGCGCTTCGTGTCCCAACAGATCCATTATACGCTCCATTCGCGTGAAGCCGAATACGAGCTGGTGCCGATCAGCCAGGATCAGGGACTGGGCATGCTGATCTGGTCGCCCCTCGCCGGCGGCCTCTTGTCGGGCAAGTATCGTCGAAACGGCGGCCCGGAGTCCGGGCGCCATGTGGGCGGCTTCCGCGAGCCCCCCGTTTACGATTGGGACAAGCTTTATGACATCGTCGATGTGGTTGTGGCCATCGCCGAGGAGCGTGGCGTGTCGGGCGCCCAGGTGTCGTTGGCCTGGCTGCTGGGCCGGCCCGGCGTCACATCGGTGATCATCGGGGGACGCACCGAAGAGCAGTTCCGCGACAATATTGCGGCCGCCGCGTTGGAGCTTTCGCCTGAAGAGCGCGCGCGCCTCGACGCGGTGAGCCGGCCGCCTTTGCTTTATCCCTACTGGCATCAGTCCTTCACCGCTCAGGACCGCCTGGGCAAGGTGGATCTCGATCTGATCGCCCCCTATGCCGAGGAGTTGAGCCGTGACTGAAATCTTGTTTGAGCCGCATGCCCCCATCACGATCCCCATCGCGCGAGGCGGCCTCTTTGCCGTGCGCCGGGTTTATTGCGTCGGGCGCAACTATGCCGAGCACATTCTGGAAATGGGCAATGATACGCGTGATCCGCCGTTCTTTTTTGCCAAACCCAGCGACGCCATTGTCGTGGGTGGCGCGGCCATTCCTTATCCGCCGCAAACAGCGGACTTTCACCACGAGATCGAGCTGGTGGTGGCCATCGGCAGTGATGGCACCGATATCGCGGAAAGCGATGCGCTCAACCACGTCTATGGCTATGCCGCCGGTCTCGACATGACCCGCCGCGACCTCCAGGCCCAGTACAAAAAAACAGGGCGGCCGTGGGAAATGGCCAAGGGCTTCGACTTTTCCGCGCCGGTGGGCACACTTGAGCCCGCTGCCAATATCGGTCATCCCGCGCAAGGCGCCATCAGCCTCAGCGTCAATGGCGTCGAGCGGCAAAAGGGCGACCTTCATGACCAGATCTGGTCGGTGCCTGAGACCATCGCCTATCTCAGCCGTTTCGTGGCGCTCAAGGCCGGCGACATCATCATGACCGGCACCCCGGCCGGGGTGGGCGCGGTGGTGCGTGGCGATGTGATCGAAGGCCATATCGAAGGCGTGGGC
>CAKTFF010000261.1 GCA_934553185.1 uncultured Devosia sp. | reverse complement strand
GCGCGTGAGGAGGGATTTCGTTTCAGCGTGGGGGCACGCGCTCGTGGTTCGACAGGCTCACCATGAGGGCTACTGAGTCACTGTGCCAAGAGTAGCCCTCATGGTGAGGTGCGGGTTCTTCACGAGCCTCGAACCACGAGGGCGTGTCACGCTGCTAAGCCGCGGAAAGCGCGGCGCTGACTGGTCTGGCGAAGAGGTCGTATTCATCGCTGTCGGTGACAAGAACGTCGATCATGTCGCCGGGCTTGATGCCGGTGGCGTCGGCGACGATGACCTGGCCGTCGATTTCGGGCGCGTCCCACTTGGAGCGGGCGATGGCCTTGTTGGTTTCGGGCAGGACGTCATCGACCAGAACCTGAATGGTGCGGCCGACCTTTTTGCTGAGCTGGCCGGCGGAGACGTTCTGCGCGACTTCCATCAGCCGCTCCCAGCGGTCCTGCGCCACGTCGTCTGGAACGATGTCGGACAGCTCGTTGGCGGGAGCGCCGGTGACGGGCTCGTATTTGAAGCAGCCGGCGCGGTCGATCTCGGCTTCCTCGATGAAGTCGAGCATGATCTCGAAATCGTCTTCGGTTTCGCCGGGGAAGCCGACGATGAAGTTGGAGCGCACGGTCAGGTCTGGCACCTGGCGCTTCCAGTCGAGGATGCGGTTGAGCGTCTTTTCCTGATGCGCGGGGCGGCGCATGGCCTTGAGCACTTTGGGGGAGGCGTGCTGGAAAGGGATGTCGAGGTAGGGCAGGACCGTGCCTTCCGCCATCAGCTCCATGATCTGGTCGACATGGGGATAGGGGTAAACATAGTGAAGGCGCACCCAGGCGCCGAGCTGGCCCAGCTCCTTGGCGAGGTCGTAGAACTTGGCCTTGACCGGGCGGCCGCGATACATGGATTCGGCATACTTGACGTCAACGCCATAGGCACTGGTGTCCTGAGAGATGACCAGCAGTTCCTTGACGCCCGAGCGGATCAGGCCCTCGGCTTCACCCAGCACACCGGCCGCAGGGCGCGAGGCCAGGTCGCCGCGGATCTGGGGGATGATGCAGAAGGAGCAGCGGTTGTTGCAGCCCTCGGAAATCTTGAGATAGGCATAGTGGCGCGGCGTCAGCTTGAGACCGGTTTCGGGCACCAGGTCGAGGAAGCGGTTGGGCACGGGCGGCAGGTGTTCGTGAACCGCTGAAACAACACTCTCGTATTGATGCGGGCCGGAGATGGCGAGCACGGAAGGGTGCGTCTGGCGGATCAGCTCTTCCTCGACACCCAGGCATCCGGTGACGATGACGCGGCCGTTTTCGTTGAGCGCTTCGCCGATGGCCTCGAGCGATTCCTGCTTGGCGGAATCAAGGAAGCCGCAGGTGTTGACGAGCACGATGTCGGCGCCTTGGTAGTCGCGGCTGAACGAATAGCCCTGCGAGCGAAGTGTCGACATGATGCGCTCGCTGTCGACGAGCGCTTTGGGGCAACCGAGGCTGACGAGGCCAATTTTTGGCGCTTGGCTCATGAGAGCAAACTGTTCCAATGTGGGAATGATTGGGGGCGTCATACAGAAAGTTCGACGGTTACGCAATGTGACTGCCCCTCGCCAAGTGCGGGGCAGGGCTTCCCAATCAGTCGGCCTTAGCCCCTTGTTTGATCGATTTAGCGAACGGTGCGTCTGTCGGGGCGATGGTTCTGGCTTGCAGAAGTTTGTTCTAGTGGCATTGTTCACAGACGCCGACAAAACGGCGTAGCGTCAACGTGCTCAAGGAGCCACCCATGTTCGATCGTCTCTCCGCCTACGCGCCGCAGGCCCTCGCCGTGCTGCGCATCGTCGCCGCCCTCCTGTTCATCGAACATGGAACGCAAAAGCTGTTCAACTTTCCCATTGAGGCTATGGCGCCTGCGCAAGGCTTGATGCTGGTTGCAGGGCTGATCGAGCTGATCGGTGGCCTGATGATCCTGGTTGGCTTCTTTACTCGTCCAGCAGCCTTCATTGCTTCGGGCATGTGCGCCGCGGCGTACTGGATGGTCCATGCGCCGCAGAGCTTCTGGCCGGTGGCAAATGGCGGAGACGCAGCCATCCTGTTCTGCTTTGTGTTCCTGTACCTGGTGTTTGCCGGTCCGGGCGCTTGGAGCGTCAACAAGAAGTAAGGCTCGCGCCTGAAACAGAAAGCCGCCCGGACCTGCGTCCGGGCGGCTTTCTGTTGGCTCAACGACGCTAGAACACTTCGCGCGTGGGCGGCGTGCGTTTTGCCGTGCGGCGCGGCTTGCTGGAGACCTCGCCCGACTTGGTCGCCGGGCCTCGAAGGGTGTCGGCTGGTTTGGGCGTGTGGGGTGTCGGCTCGGTAGCGGGCGTGATGAATTCATCGGCTTCGGCATAGTCGCTGTCGTCGCCCTGTTCCGCCAGGTCGCGGATGGCCTCACGTACTTCGTCGAGCAAGGAGGCCGAGTAGCGGGTGCTTTTCACCGTCTCGCCTGTCGCCTGGTGGGTCTTGAACCAGACCAGCAAAGCTTCGCAGAGTACCCGCAGGCCGACCACGGACAGAAGGCCGAAGACGGCGATTTCGAGCAGGCCCCAGAGGCCGTTGCCGAAACCATAGCCGAAGCTCCAGAACAAGTGGCTCACGGCCCAAAGCAGGATTGCCGCCAGCCCCAGCGCATAAAGGATCGGCACGAGGCGGGGCGATAGCACCTTGTCGAGCCGGAACAGGGTCTTGCGGGTGAACAGGCGTTTCAGGGCGTCCAGCGTCATCGCGTCCTCCAGGTCTCGATTCGGATTTCAAGCAACTTGGCCATCGAGCGCTTGGCTGACAAGTTTTTCCTCGCCAGCGGGCTGGGTGGCGCCGAAATGGCGCTCGAACTGCGTGCGCAGCACGGAATCAACTTCGGGAATGCTCACAAGGTGGCCCAGGTCCTCAAAGCTTGTGACGCCCTGGTCGGCTATGCCGCAGGGCACGATGCCCGCGTAATGGGTGAGGTCGGGCATGATGTTGAGCGAGATGCCGTGAAAGGTCACCCACTTGCTGACGCGCACGCCGATGGCGGCGATCTTGTCTTCGCGGCCCAGGCCCTTATCCGGCCGCTTGACCCAGACACCGACGCGACCCTGGCGCCGCTCGCCATCGATGTTGAAGGCGGCAAGCGTGTCGATGACCCATGACTCGAGGCCCTGAACCAGACAGCGAATGTCGCGCCCGCGCTGGGAAAGGTCCAGCATGACATAGGCCACGCGCTGGCCTGGACCGTGATAGGTATATTGCCCGCCGCGCCCGGCTTCATAGACGGGAAACTGGTTGGAGAGAAGGTCGGCTGGTACGGCGGATGTGCCGGCGGTGTAGAGTGGCTGATGCTCCACCAGCCAGACTGCCTCGTCTGCTTCACCAGCCGAGATCAACGCAGCGCGCCGGCGCATGGCGGCAAGAGCCAGGGGGTAGGGCACGGGTTCAGCCGATATGATCCACTGTGCCGCCTTGCTGTCGGTACGTGCCAGTTTGGTGCTGATTTCGCAGTGCTCGGCCATGCGTATTAACCCTTCCCTAACCATGCTGCCAGACAGTGGCGGAACAGTTCCACAGCCAGGCAGCGTGACAGGTCCCCATATCTATGAGCACACTGGACAATATTGAAGTGGACATCACGGTGGAACTGGGCTCGACGACCATGCCCATTCATCATCTGCTGCGCATGGGCCGTGGTGCGGTGATCGAGCTGGACGCGACCGAGAACGACCCGCTTTATGTTTACGCCAATAACACGCTGGTGGCGCATGGCGAGGTCAGCGTCGATGACGGGCAGCTTCGGGTGCAGATCACCGAGAAAATCTTCCGGCGCGGCTAGGCTGCGCAGGGGAATTGCGACAAGTCTCCACAAGGGCTGGGAGAAAAGTCAATTAAGTGCTTGAGCTTGCGCGGGACCTTTGCTACATCCCCGCTCGCTTCGCCTCCGGGCAAAGCTCTACCAAGCGTGCGGTCGTGGCGGAATTGGTAGACGCGCAGCGTTGAGGTCGCTGTGTCGCAAGACGTGGAAGTTCGAGTCTTCTCGACCGCACCAA
>CAKTFF010000260.1 GCA_934553185.1 uncultured Devosia sp. | reverse complement strand
ATAGCCGGACGATCCGCGATCATGCCGACGCTTGACGGCAATGGCCAGCCAGGGTGCAGCCATAACAAGAGTGATCAACAGTGAGGCCAGCGGCGAGGCGGAAAGCGTTGTTTCTGAAAATTCACTGCGCTCTCCATTGATGACGCTATAGCCCTCCCGCGTCGAGGTTTCCCCGAACCCCAGCGCGATGGCGATGGCGGAAAGCGCGGCCGTTGCGATGACGATACACAAAATGCCGAGCCAGAATTGGCCACGGCCGATACGGCCCGAATAGCTCAACAGCAAGTTCTGCAATCGCTTCATGGCAAACCTCAGTCCCGCAGCAAATCGTTGATACCCGTCTTGCTCCGCGTCTGGGCGTCCACCGTCTTGACGATCACCGCGCAGTAAAGGTTCGGTCCCGGCGTGCCGTCGGGCAGGGGCTTGCCTGGCAGCGAGCCGGACACGACCACTGAATAAGGCGGCACCTTGCCGATGTGGATTTCTCCGGTCTGCCGGTCGACGATCTTGGTGGAGGCCCCGATGAACACCCCCATCGAGATCACCGCGCCTTCCCCGACCACCACGCCTTCCACAACTTCCGAGCGCGCGCCGATAAAGCAGTTGTCCTCGATGATCACCGGCCCCGCCTGCAGCGGCTCGAGCACGCCGCCAATGCCGACGCCGCCCGAAATATGCACGTTCTTGCCGATCTGCGCGCAGGAGCCGACCGTGACCCAGGTGTCCACCATCGTGCCCTCGTCGACATAAGCGCCGACATTGACAAAGCTGGGCATCAAAACAACGTTGTGCGCGATATAGGCCGGCCGGCGCACCACCGCGCCCGGCACCGCCCGGAAACCGGCCTCGCGGAACTCGGTTTCGCCCCACCCTTCGAATTTGGTGTCCACCTTATCCCAGTAATGGGACTGCCCCGGCGCGCCGGCGATCAAGCGGTTGTCGTTGAGGCGGAAGTTGAGCAGCACCGCTTTTTTGAGCCACTGGTTCACATGCCAGCCGCCATCGCGCTTCTCGGCCACCCGGAGCGTACCGGTATCGAGCAGTTCCAATGCCTCGGTCACCGCCTCGCGCACCACGCCCTTGGTGTCAAAGCCGAGCTCGGTGCGGCGTTCAAAGGCTTGGTCGATAGTTTGGGCGAGATCGGCAAGGGACATGGAAAAAACAACCTTTATGGGCAGAGCCGGACCATAGCGGCGAAGCCCACCGTGTCAATCCGCTGGGGGCTTGCCGGAGCGCTGCCGCGCAACGCAGCCTTGCCCGGGGCCAGATTGCAACATTTGCATGGGCGTCACATTGTCGGGCTAGGCGTTCGCGGCGCCGAATGGGGAAAAGCACATCGTGGAACACTTCAATCTCGTGGTCATCGGCAGTGGTCCTGCCGGCCGGCGCGCCGCCGTGCAGGCGGCCAAGCTGGGCAGAAGCGTGCTGGTGGTGGAAAACCGCCTGCGCCTGGGCGGCGTTTCGGTTCATACCGGCACCATCCCCTCCAAGACCCTGCGCGAAACGGTGCTCAATCTGTCCGGCTGGCGCGAGCGCGGCTTTTATGGCCTGTCCTACCGAGTCAAAAAGGACATCGAGGGCAAGGATCTCGGCGCCCGCCTGCGCAAGACGCTGGAATACGAAATCGAAGTGCTCGAGCACCAGTTCGCGCGCAACGGCGTGCGCACCTTTGGCGGCATGGCGCACTTCCTCGACACCACCCACATCGCCGTCACCGCTCCGGACGGCGACGACACCACCTTCAGCTTCGACCATGCGGTGATCGCCGTCGGCACCGCCCCTTATCGGCCCGCCAATATCCCCTTCAACGACCATAACGTTGTGGACAGCGACAGCCTTGTGTCGGAGCCGCGTGTTCCGCGCAGCTTGACCGTTGTCGGTGCGGGCGTCATCGGCATCGAATACGCCACCATCTTTTCCGCCCTCGACGTGCCGGTCACCGTGGTCGAGCCTAAGGACACCTTTCTCGATTTCATCGACCGCGAAATCATTGAGGAGTTCACCCACGAACTGCGCAACCGAGGCGTCACCATGCGCCTCGGCACCAAGGTGGAAAAAGTCGAGCTCGACGAGCAGGGATGGCCCGTTTCCACTCTCGCCGATGGGCGGCGCCTGCGCTCCGACATGCTGCTTTATGCCGCGGGACGCTCCGGCGCCACTGCTGGCCTGGGGCTGGAAAATGCCGGCATCACCCCCGTCGATCGTGGCCGCCTCAAGGTCGATCCGGTGACCTTCCAAACCTCCGTGCGCAACATCTATGCCGCCGGCGACGTCATCGGCTGGCCTTCGCTGGCCTCCACCTCTATGGAGCAGGGCCGCATCGCCGCCCTCCATGCCTGCGGCGCCCCCATGCCGCCCGCTCCTGAGTTTTTCCCATACGGCATCTATGCCGTGCCCGAAATCTCCACCGTCGGCCTCACCGAGCAGCAGGTCCGCGCGCAGAACATCCCCTATGAAGCCGGCATCGCCCGCTTCCGCGAAACCTCGCGCGGTCACATCATGGGTCTGCAGTCAGGCATGATGAAAATGATCTTCGCCCTCGACAGCCGCAAGCTCTTGGGCGTCCATATCGTGGGCGAGGGCGCAACCGAGCTGATCCATATCGGCCAGGCTGTGCTCAACCTTGGCGGCACGCTCGACTATTTCGTGGAAAACGCCTTCAACTATCCAACGCTTGCCGAAGCCTACAAGATCGCGGCGCTCGATGCCTGGAACCGCATGCCCCGCACCCTCCCCATCGCGCAGGTAGGCTGACATCATGGCCGAACAGTTCGACGCGATCGTTATCGGCGCCGGCCAGTCCGGTCCATTTCTCGCCGCTCGGCTCGCCGAAGCCGGGCGCAAGGTCGCCGTGATCGAGCGCGCGCATATTGGCGGCACCTGCATCAACGATGGTTGCACCCCCACCAAGACCCTGGTCGCCAGCGCCCGCGCCGCCTGGATGTCGCGCCATGCCGCCGATTACGGCGTGGTGTTGCCTGGCCCCGTCACCGTCGACATGAAGGCGGTCAAGGCGCGCAAGGACAAGGTCGTCAACGCCTCGATCCAGAGCCTCACCGACTGGATGAACGGGCTGCCCACCCTCCAATACATCAAGGGGGAAGGGCGCTTCACCTCGCCCTCCGAGGTCGCCGTCGGGGACCGGCGTCTCACCGCCCCGCAGATCTTCATCAATACCGGCGCCACAGCCACGATCCCCGACTGGCCGGGCATCGGGAACGTGCCATATCTCACCAACACCACGATGATGGACCTTGATACCCTGCCGGGGCACCTGGTCATTGTCGGCTCAAGCTATATCGCGCTTGAATTTGCCCAGATGTATGCGCGCTTCGGCGCCAAGGTCACCGTGATCGAGCGCGGCGACCGTCCCGCTTCGCGCGAAGACGCCGACATTTCCCAAGCCATCCGCGATATCCTCCAAGCCGAAGGCATCAGCTTCATGTTCGGCACCACGGTCGAGGCGGTCTCTCGTGCCGGCGACGGTGTTCTGCTGTCGCTCAAATCGGGCAGCCGGCTCTCTTCCGTTGAAGGCAGCCACCTGCTGGTCGCCATTGGCCGCACCCCCAACACCGCCGACCTCGACTTGGAGGCCGCCGGCATCACCCCTGACCAACACGGCTTCATTCCGGTGGACGATCATCTTTGCACCGCCGTGCCGGGAGTCTGGGCCATGGGCGACGTCAACGGACGCGGCGCCTTCACCCACACTTCCTACAATGATTTCGAGATCGTCGCCGATAACCTCCTTGACGGCGGCACCCGCTCGGTCGCCAACCGCATCCCGGTCTATGGCATGTTCATCGATCCCCCGCTCGGCCGCATCGGCATCAGCGAGGCCGAGGCGCGCAAAACGGGCCGCAAGGCGCTGATCGCCACCATGCCCATGAGCAAAGTCGCCCGTGCCCGCGAGCGCGGCGAAACGCAGGGTTTGATGAAAGTGCTGGTTGATCCCAACACCAAGCAGATCCTTGGCGCATCCCTGCTTGGCATCAATGGCGACGAGGTCGTCCAGTCCCTTCTCCAACTCATGCAGGCGGG
>CAKTFF010000259.1 GCA_934553185.1 uncultured Devosia sp. | reverse complement strand
TCTGACCATCAATTCTTTGGTGGCTGCCGATGCCGTCCTTGTGCCGCTTCAATGCGAGTTCTTTGCTCTTGAGGGTCTAAGCCAGCTGCTTCAAACCATTGAACAAATTCGTTCGACATTGAACCCCCAACTGTCAATCCAGGGCGTGGTGATGACCATGTTCGACAAGCGGAACAATCTGAGCGAGCAGGTGCTGCAGGACGTTCGCCAAGAGATGGGCGAATTGGTCTATGACACTGTTATTCCACGTAATGTCCGCTTGAGCGAGGCGCCGTCTTACGGCAAGCCGGCCCTGCTTTATGACCTGAAATGTGCAGGCAGCCAGGCCTATCTACGTCTCGCGACCGAGGTTATTCGGCGTGAGCGGCAGCTGAACGCGGCATAGGAGCGGATGATGAACGACAAACCCACCCGTCTCGGCCGCGGCTTGGCTGCTCTCATTGGCGACATGGCCAGCGTTGAAGGCGCGCGCGTTATGGAGTCAAGCGGGGGCAAGAAGCTGCCGGTCGAGTTCATTATCGCCAACCGTTCCAACCCACGCCGCTCCTTTGATGATGAGCAACTAGAAGAACTTACCAATTCCATCCGCGAGAAGGGCGTCATGCAGCCCTTGCTGGTGCGGCCGAGCGATGATCCGCATATTTTCGAGCTCATTGCCGGCGAACGCCGCTGGCGTGCAGCGCAAAAAGCGGGCTTGCATGAAGTCCCGGTTATCGTCCGTGACGTGGACGACAAGGAAGCGCTTGAGCTCGCCATCATCGAGAACGTCCAGCGCGCCGACCTCAACCCGCTCGAAGAAGCCATGGGCTATGGGCAGCTGATGGAGCAGTTCAGCTACACCCAGCAGGATCTGGCGCAGGTTATCGGCAAGTCGCGCTCCCATGTCGCCAACACGCTTCGTCTGTTGCGCCTGCCCGAAGATGTCCGCTCCATGGTGGCGAGTGGTACACTGACCGCGGGACATGCCCGCACCCTGATCACCGCTGAAGATCCTGCCTCGCTGGCGCAGCGGATTGTTTCCGGTGGTCTTTCCGTGCGTGAGGCTGAAGCGCTTAGTCAGCAAAGGGAAGAAAAGAACAAGAAAACCGCAGGCATGCCGCCAGCAAACAAGCATCAAGACACCATTGCCTTGGAACGCCGCTTGTCCGATGCCTTGGGCCTGTCGGTGTCCCTGGCGCATAATGAGCGGGGCGGAAAGCTCGAGATTCGCTACAAAACCCTGGAGCAACTCGATGGCGTTTGCCTGCGACTGACCGGCAATACCAATTAGTGGCTCGCTGCCATCATGCAGATAGCTAAGAGCGCGCGACGCAAGTTGGTTTCTGCCAATCCCGGTCGCCGACGCGTCTCGGCGGTGGTCTGTAGAATGCGGTCCAGCGCCTGCGCTAAAGCACTGTCCGACCAAAGCCTTAGCTGTTGTTCAAGCGCCCCAGTTCGCGAGAAATGCGGCTTTGGCCTCAGGTTGTCGAGCACCATGCGGGCCGACTTGCCTCCATCGACCTCTGTGCGCCAGCGCCGCAGATTGTTGAAGTGGATGGTGCATGTCGCCAGGATGCGCTGCGGGTCGACAGCGGCACTCAGCGCCCGATTGAGGCTCAGTTCGAGCTTTTCCGCATGTCCTCCGCCAGCCGCGTCCACAATGGCATCCACCACCATCATGCCGTTGTCGGCGCAGAGCAGCAGCACATCGTCTCGCGTCAACTGCTTGCTGGCAGCGGCATAAAGCGAGAGCTTTTCCAACTCCCGGCGGGTTATCTCACGATCATTGCCCAGGATTTCGCGCAGGGTGGTGATTACTTCGGCGTCGACCCTGATCCCTTCCTTGTTGAAGGTTTCGCTGATCAGCCCGCGCAGAGTCTCATCGCTGTCGGGAAAGCAGGGGAGGGAACGTCCATTGCGATCGGCCTCCACCAAGGCCCGTAGCGCATCCTTTGGCGTGAGATTGCCCGCTTCAAGCACGATAGCGGCCCCTGAAGGGTTGTCGCGCAGATCAGTCAGCGTCATCACCAAGGACTTGTCCGCGCCCCGAACATTGACGATGTTCTTGGTTGCGAAAAACTCCGCGCGGCGCGCTTTGAAGGCCAGCAGGGAGGGGTCAGAGGCGAGTTCGCCGATGTGCAGCACTGAAACTGTGCAGCCACCCTCTTCGCCGCGCTCGATATGGCGGATCAGCTGCTGCGCGGTATCGCGCACCAGCCCTGCGTCAGGGCCATAGGCCAAAAAGATGCCGGCGGTGAGATCAGGCCGCGCCAGAAAACGGGCAACCTCATGGGCCTTGAGCGCCGTCATCAGCGCCCAAAGCTAGCCAGAATGGCGAGACGAAGCGACTCAGTAGCCGACCGCGTCGCACGCTCCTGAGCCTCCTGCACCGAAGCTTCATTGGCCAATATCTGACCGCTGACGAGGTAGGTTGCCGTTGCACGCCTAGTCAACGTGATAGCTTCGTTAGCATCGCCCGTCGGCGGCGTTATGGTGATCACCACCGTGACGGTCATTTCTCTGGTATTAAACGGATCGTCCGTGTCGGAAACAGCAATGTCACGGTTGCTGGTGAGCACCGTTGCGCTCACCAAAGACGCTGTGGTCGAAAGGCCACTGCCGAAGCGCAAAGCCAGTTCCTGATAGACGATCTGCTCAAGCCGGCTCTCGGGCTTGGGGAAGGCCAGATCAAGCTGTTCTCGGATCTCCGCTGCATCGCCATAGACCGGCGTGAAGCTGCTGCAGCCACTTACCACAACGGCGAATGCGGTCAGCCCGATGGCGGCTGATGCAGTGCGTATCGGTCTAGACAACCACATTGACGATCCTGTCCTGGACAACGACGATCTTGCGCGGCGTCTTCCCATCCAGCATGCGGACGATTTCGTCCAAAGACAAGACCAGCTTTTCGACCTCGGCTGCGGCAAGCCCCTTGGCGACAGTGATTTCCCCGCGGCGCTTGCCGTTGACCTGAATAGGCAGGGTGACAGTGTCGTCCACCAGCAGCGCGGCGTCGACGTTGGGCCAAGGGGCATCGGCCACCAAGCCCGTCTTGCCCAGAGCTTCCCAGCAGGTTTCCGCCAAGTGCGGCATCATCGGTGCCACCAATTGGATCAGCCGCTCGACGCCGTCCGCAAGCGCGTTAAAGCGCGCTGCAGGTGCTGCTGCAGCCAGCCCAGAAGAGCGAACGAGGGCATTGGTGAGCTCATAGATTTGCGCCACGGCACGATTGAAGCGCAGGCCTTCGATGTCGCTGCTGACCGCATGAACAGCCCGGTGCGCAACCTTGCGCAGCGCCGAAGCCTCATCGTCGTCCTCAGCCGGGGTGATCGCCGCATTGGCCTTGCGCAGGTCAACCGTTTCGCTCACCAGCCGCCAAATGCGCTGCTGGAAGCGGCTGGCGCCTTCAACACCGGCTTCCGTCCATTGCACGTCGCGCTCAGGCGGGGAGTCCGACAGCATGAACCAGCGTGCCGTATCGGCGCCGTAGGTGGCGACGATCTCGTCGGGATCAACGACGTTTTTCTTGCTCTTGCTCATCTTTTCGACCGAGCCGATGCTGATCGGTTCGCCGGAGCGCAGATGCCTGGCGCGACGACCCTCACCAAAGGTTTCAACGGCAATGTCTGCCGGCGCCACCCAGTCGCCGGCTGGCGACTTATAGGTCTCGTGCGTCACCATGCCTTGGGTGAACAGCCCCTTGAAGGGTTCGTCGAGACCGACGTGACCCGTCGCCTTCATGGCGCGGGTAAAGTAGCGCGAATACAGCAGGTGAAGGATCGCGTGTTCTACGCCGCCGATATACTGGTCCACAGGCAGCCAGCGATCAGCGACCGCCGGAACGGTCGGGGTGTCGGCGTCGGGGGCGGTGAAACGGGCGAAATACCAGGACGAGTCCACAAAGGTGTCCATCGTGTCGGTTTCGCGCCGGGCAGGGGCGCCACATTGCGGGCAGTCGACATGCTTCCAGGTCGGATGGTGATCGAGCGCGTTGCCCGGCTTGTCAAAGCTCACATCCTCGGGCAGCACCACCGGCAGGTCCTTTTTGGGCACGGGCAGGGTGC
>CAKTFF010000258.1 GCA_934553185.1 uncultured Devosia sp. | reverse complement strand
GCAGGGCAATGCCCCTTGCGGGCGGCCAGGGAGAACCAGCGGGCACTCTGGAGTGGATTGACGCCCATCTCTTCGGCTTGCGTATAGAGAAGGCCAACACGGTACTGCGCGTCAGCGTCGCCGAAATAGGTGGCGGCGTGCAGCAGAAGGGCATGCGAGCGTTCCGCATCGGCGGGGATGCCAGCATCGGGCAGGCCTTCCTTGTAGTAGTCGCCTACTTTCACGAAAGACTGCGCGACGATATCGGCTTCGACCCCCTTAGGCGCCGTATCGGCATGCTGGTTGGCGATCTGGGCGAAATAGCCGAAGGCCTTGACAGGGTCCTTGGCAACGCCCTCGCCGTTTTCATACATCGTGCCAAGCTGCCACATGGCCATGGGCTGGCCGGCGCTGGCAGCGTTTTCCAGCGCTGACAGCAGATCGTCGCTTGAGACACCGCCACCCGCCCCATCGAGCATGTTGGCCATGTTGAGCGCCGCGTCTGCAGCAGTCTGGGCGTGCACAGGCAAAGCTGAAGCCGCGAGGGCGAACAGAGCTGCCGTTGTCACGGAAATCAGGGAATGGTCCCTAATGGTCCGCATCGTACTCCTTTTGCCCGCACTAAAGACGGGCGAACTGACCCGGTTTTCCCTGATCGGAGAACCGTCTGGTGACAGCCGCTTGCGCAGCGCACCGGAATGATTGCCTTGGCTGGACCTTATGGCTCACCCAAGCTGCCGTTAACGTCTCGTTAAACCCGGTTTGTGACCGGATTCCGCCGAGTACGTGGCCACCGCAAGGATTCACATCCCTGCCAATCGCCACCGCCTTGATCACCTCGCGACCGTATCACGCGGCGATTTGGCGGCTCGCACCAGGCACCTTCACAGCTCCCGGCTTGACCGAAGATGGCATGTGCAATGCCGTCTCGTTTAGGGTGAGATTGTGGCGACAAACATCGCCAAAGTGTTGCTGCCAGAGCCGCTGTATTGGATTCAACGACCGTGTTGCGGAATCAGCACATTGCGTGAACATGGCGCTAACCATGTTGGCCGCGGGTTGTTCAGTTCAGAGCCAGCGGCGACCGCGCATCCACCAGACAAGACCGAGCGCCAGAAGAAACAGCGCCAGGCATACCGTCCAGAAGGCGTGGGGATTGTCGGCGAAAGGAATGCCGGAAACGTTCATGCCCAGGGCACCGGTCAGCAAGGTCAGCGGCATGAAAATGACGGTGACAGCGGCCAGGATCAGCATGGTGCGGTTCATCTGCTCGGCGCGGGCGTCGATGAGTTGCTCGTGAACCAGCACGGCGCGCTCCGAAAGAGCCTGCAATTCGTCGCCCAGCCGGGCCGATCGTGAGGAGGCCTCGCGCAGACGCAGTCGGTCGCGGGCGTTGAAGTGGCTCAGATCCTCGATCTCGAGCGTATTGAGGACGTCACGCTGCGGCCAGACGATGCGGCGGAAGCTGATCAAGGTGCGACGGAGTTCAGCAAGCTTGTTGTTGACCTCTATGCCGCTGTTGTTGATCAGGGCCTCTTCGATGTCGTCGAGCCGATCGCCCAGACGCTCCACCAGAGGTTCGAGCCGATCGGCAGCGCGAAGGCCAAGACGAGCCACAAGATCGGCCGGGGTGACTGGGGCGTGATGGGAGGCAACCCAGCGGGTGATGCCCAAGAAGTCGAGGATGTTGAGCTCGGACGCGATGATCACCCTGCCCTTTTCAATCCACAGGGTGAGCAACTGCCGCCCGATATCGTCGGGCTCGGCTCCCGGCCGTGCCACCCGCATGACAACGATGGCCCGATCCTCGATCACCGTGCAGCGTGAGCGCGTGCTGGGCACGGTCAGCAGGTCGGCATTGAAGTCGCCGAGTTCCTGCTTCAGCCAGACCTTAAATTCAGGCGACTTGCTGTTGCCGCACACCAGCTTGAAGCCGCGCGGTGGCACTTTGGGCTCCTCGTTCGTGGGCTCATGCCGCACCACGCCGCCCTTGCCATCAAACACCAGAACGGCGCCGACGCCCACCATGCCGTTTTCAACATGACGTGCCGGCGGTTCGCGTGGGATTGGATCGTCCATGCTTGTTCCAGTGCTCGCTAAAAGGCGTGAGCCTTGAGGCAAGGCGAACTCTAACTTAGGCGCTTCAGAGCCTCCAGAATGTGATGCCGTCGTTCGATTGCAGCTTCGCGGCGCGTCTTCTGTTCGTCGATCACTTCGGGCGGCGCCTTGGCGACGAACTGCTCGTTGCCCAGCTTCTTGTCGATCTGGCCGATCTCGGCATCGAGCTTGCTGACCTCCTTTTCGAGGCGGGTGCGTTCCACGGCAATGTCGATGACGCCCGCCAGGGGCAGCGCCCAGGTGGCTTCGCCGACCACGAACTGAGCGGACTCGCCGGGCACGGTGTTGGTCGGTGAGATTTGCTCGAGGCGCGCCAATCGCGTGATCAGCGATGTGCCGGCGACGAGGCGACGTAGGGTTTCGTCCCCTGCCCCCACCACAACGATGGGCAGCTTGGCGCCGGCGGGCACGTTCATTTCGCTGCGCACTGAACGAACATTGGTGATGACGTCGATCAGCCAGTTGAGCTCGGCATCTGCAGCGGGATCTTCGAGGCCGGCAAGGTCGGGCCAGCGCGACAGGATCAGCATGGCTTCACGCGGCGCGCCGAACTTGCCGGTTTCGGCCCAAAGCTCTTCGGTCACGAAGGGCATGAAGGGGTGAAGGATCAGGAGGATCTGGTCGAGTGCCCAGGCAGCGGTGGCGCGGGTCTCGGCCTTTGCCGCTTCGTCTTCGCCGTTAAAGACGGGCTTGGCGAATTCTACATACCAGTCGCAGAACGTGCCCCAGACGAAGTCGTAAGCGCTATTCGCGGCTTCATTGAACTTATAGTCGACAATTCCCTGAGTGACGGAGGCAGCGGCGCGTGCGGTGGCGCCGACAATCCAGCAGTTAAGCGGCAGCGTGGTGGCGCGGGGATCATAGCCCTCGACGCGGCGGCACTCATTCATCTCAAGGAAGCGGGCGGCGTTCCAGATCTTGGTGACGAAGTTGCGGTAGCCTTCGACACGCTGGATGGAGAGCTTCAGATCGCGGCCCTGGGCGGCCATGGCGGCCAGGGTGAAGCGGGTGGCGTCGGCACCGTATTCATCGATGAGCTTGAGCGGGTCGATAACGTTGCCCTTGGTCTTGCTCATCTTCTGGCCCTTTGCGTCGCGGACCAGGGCGTGCATGTAGACGGTGTGGAAGGGCTCCTCGTCGAGGAATTCGAGCCCCATCATCATCATGCGGGCGACCCAGAAGAAGATGATGTCAAAGCCGGTGACAAGGACGTCGGTCGGGTAGTAGCGCTTGAGCTCGGCAGTCTCGTCGGGCCAGCCCAGGGTCGAGAAGGGCCAGAGGGCGGATGAGAACCAGGTGT
Organism: uncultured Devosia sp.; assembly: GCA_934553185.1. Taxonomy (GTDB): domain Bacteria; phylum Pseudomonadota; class Alphaproteobacteria; order Rhizobiales; family Devosiaceae; genus Devosia. Next base: position 672 of record CAKTFF010000258.1, on the reverse strand, counting down.
CGAGCACGTCCGGATCGCGGACGAGTTCGACAGCGCGGCCGTAATGCGCTTCGGCGAGAGCCTGTGCTTCGGCTTGGCTCGGCGCGACAAAGGCCTCGTTGTCTGGACCATACCAGGCGGGGATCTGGTGGCCCCACCAGAGCTGGCGGGAGATGCACCAGGGCTTGATGTTTTCGAGCCAGGCGAAATAGGTGTTCTCGTATTGCTGGGGCACGAACTTGGTGCGGCCTTCGCGGACGGCAGCCAAGGCCGGATGGGCGAGAACGTCGGCCTTGACCCACCACTGATCGGTCAGGAACGGTTCGATGACGACGAGTTTGCTTTTCTCGTCATGGGGGACCATGATCTTTTTGTCTTCGATATGGTCGAGACCGCGCGTCTCGTTCCCTTCCGCCAAGGCGGCGAGATCGGCGACGATGGCCTTGCGGGCGTCGAACCGATCCATGCCGCGGTATTTGGCCGGGACGAATGCATCAGACACGATGGCGCCGCGCGTGGTGAAAACATTGATGGGCTCCACCCCTGCACGAGCACCAACTTCGAAGTCGTTGAAATCGTGGGCTGGGGTGATCTTAACCGCGCCGGTGCCCAGCGCCGGATCGGCATAGTCGTCGGCGATGATCGGAATGCGGCGGCCGACCAGCGGCAGCTCGACGAACTTGCCAAGAAGGG
>CAKTFF010000257.1 GCA_934553185.1 uncultured Devosia sp. | reverse complement strand
GACATCAGTGAAGCGGAGGTTTTCTTCTTCATCCCGCCACAGCCCTGCCCTTCGGCTATAGTCTTCCACAAAGCGCACCAGCTCTTCCGTCCGCCCGGTATGGCGCAGATAGGCCGTGGTCTGCCGGTCGACCGGGAAAAACGCGGTTTGCGCACCATATTCCGGCGCCATGTTGGCGACCACCGAGCGATCGCCGACAGTTAAGCCATCGACGCCAGGACCGAAGAATTCGACGAATTGGCTGTTGAGCCCATAGTTGCGCAGGCGATTGGTGACCACGAGGGCAAGATCGGTCGCCATCGTCCCTTCCGGCAGTGACCCGGTGAGGCGAATGCCGATCACGTCGGGGATGCGCATCATCACCGGCAGGCCGAACATCACCCCCTCGGCTTCCAACCCACCAACGCCCCAGCCCAGAACGCCAAGCCCGTTGATCATGGGGGTGTGGCTGTCCGTGCCGATCAGCGTATCGGGATAAGCCCAGCGCACGCCCTGCTCGTCCTCGTCCCGCGACACCACTGTTGCCAGTTGTTCGAGGTTGAACGTGTGCAGGATGCCGGTTCCCGGCGGGTGCACGGTGAACCGATCGAGATTGTTCTGCGCCCACTTCATCAGGCGGAAGCGTTCGGCATTGCGCTCGGCTTCGCGCTGCATGTTGATGCGCAACGATCCCGAAGAGCCGAATTGATCAACGGCAATGGAATGGTCCACCGACACGTTGACCGGCAGGCGTGGGTTGAGCGCACGCGGATCACCGCCGCGTTCTGCCAATGCATCGCGCATCCCAGCAATATCGACCAAAGCCGGCCCGCATGTCGTGTCATGCATCAGCAGGCGTTCAGGCTGAAAGGCGACTTCGGCTTCGGACCTTCCCGCTTGGAGCCATTGGAGGATGGCGGCACGATAGCGGGCACGCTCATCGCCAGAGGCGTGACGAACGGCGTTCTCCAAAACGATGCGCAACGAATAGGGCAGACGCAGCAGTGCGGGCCCGGCAACCGTGTGCAGGTCAACCGCGAGAGCATCACCGATGCCGAAGCTGGGCAGATCGTTACTCAACAAACTCCAATCCTCCTCAGAGCGCCCCATATTTGCACATCAAATGAAAAAAATGCAATCTCGCCCGCGGATTGCTTCACCAATGGGTCGCTACCTCCTTGAGATGACGTTTTCCGTGCAACCGTTCTGGCGTTGGCGATACAACAGCAGCCAACCGAGGCGGGTTGGTGAGGAGATTGGCCATGGTACGGCACGTTCTGGTTCTGGGTGGAGCGCGCTCGGGCAAGACGGCCTGGGCGGAGCAGCTGGCCATCCGCAGCGGCAGGCGCCCGGCCTATCTAGCCACCGCCGAGGCGCTGGACAGCGAAATGGCGGACCGCGTCGCCACGCACCAGGCCGGGCGCGCGGGGCGCTTCGCGACGATCGAGGAGCCTATCGCGCTGGCCGAAGCCCTGCGCGGGGCGGCGGCGGAACACGATGTGATTCTAGTCGACTGCCTGACGCTTTGGATCACCAATCTCTTGATGGCTAACCAGGATGTGGCGTCTGCGGTGGACGAGTTGGGGGCTGCGCTGGTGGAGACCAACACGGCAAAGGTGATCCTGGTCAGCAATGAAGTGGGTCTGGGCATCATCCCCGATAACGCCATGGCCCGCACCTTTCGCGATCTGGCCGGAGCGGCGCATCAGCGGTTGGCGGAAATTTGCGACGATGCCTATTTCGTGGTGGCCGGCTTACCCCTGACGCTGAAGGGCGAACCGCCAATGCTGGCGGAGCCGCGCATACACGAGGCTTAAGGGTCACGTCGCCCAGATCAGCAGCGCCAAAGCCGCACTCACAGCCAGCAGCACGTTGAGCGTCACGCGGTAGAGCGCGAGGGCCCGCGTGATATCGCCTGCGCCGAGCGCCCTCTTGCCGGTCCCAAAGCTAGGCAGGTCAACAAGCTCGCCCTGATAGCTTCGTGGTCCGCCCAGTTCAAAATTCAGTGCGCCGGCGAAGGCCGCTTCAGGCCAGCCGGAATTGGGCGAGGCATGTTTGCACGCGTCGCGTCGCGCGGTTGCCCAGGCGGACGACGGGCTGGCCCGAGGGACGAAGAAGCAGGCGGCGGTGATCAGCACCAGAGAAAAACGGGCGGGGATCCAATTGACCCAATCGTCGAGCCTGGCCGACGCCCAGCCATAGTCGGCGAAGCGCTCATTGCGATGGCCGATCATGGAATCGGCGGTGTTGATCGCCTTGTAGAGCGCGATGCCGGGCAGGCCGAGCAGCACCAGCCAGAACCAGGGCGCGACAACACCGTCGGAGGTCGACTCGGCCAAGGTTTCGATCGCTGCGCGCGACACGCCGGACTCGTCCAGCGCCTGGGGATCGCGGCCGACGATATGCGACACGGCCTCGCGTCCTTCAGGCAAGGATAGGCGCAGCGCCGTTGCCACCGCCGCGACGGCCCGGCCCAGTTCCTTTTGCGCCAGAAAGGGGGTGGCGAGGAGGAGTTCAAGGAGCCAACCGCCGGGGACTGCGCGCAACACCTGCTGGATGGACAAGGTAACGACCAGCACCAGCAGCAAGAGGAGGATCAGCGCCAATACGCCTGCCTGCTTTCTTTGCCCCGCGCTTCGCGTCGGAGTGTTGAGCCGGGTTTCGAGCGCATCGATGACCCAGCCAAACCACATGACCGGGTGCCCCACCGCGCTGACAAGACGCGGCGAATAGCCGAGCCAGCGTTCAAGCAGCAGAGCAAGGGGAGCCAGGAACGGGTTCATTGAACGGCAATCTCCCCGGCCAGCGCAAGCAGCCTATCGATGTCGAGATGCTGTTCCAGATGCGCGGCAAGATCGTCGAGCACCTGTTCGATCTCCCCTTCATAGGCAAAGTCGGGGCTGGCGGCAGCCTCGAGAAAAGCGCGGCGAAAAGGGTCGGCGGCAAAGAGGCCATGAAGATAGGTGCCCTGGACGCGCCCATCGGGGCTGATGGCGCCTTCCGCTTCGCCTGCAACCTGAGCGAATGGGCGGCGTCGATCGGGGCCGTCGGACACCCCCATATGCATATGGTAGCCGCCAATGGCATGGCCTGATGCAGCGTGCTGGGCCTGCTCCAGCCGCAGTTGCTTGACCGGGGTCAGCGTGGTGTCGATGCGCAGAAGGCCGAGGCCAGCGCTGGTTCCCGGCGCGCCCTCGATGCCATCGGGATCGGCAATCGTCTGCCCCAGCATCTGGTAGCCGCCGCAGTTGCCCAGAACCCGGCCACCGGCACGGTGGTGGGCGAGGATGTCGATATCCCAGCCGTTCTGGCGCAGGGCGGCCAAGTCGCTGCGGGTGGATTTGGAGCCGGGCAGCACGATCCAGTCCGCTTCCCGTGGGAGGGCTCCACCCGGCTGGACCATAACGACGCTCACTCCGGGTTCAGCGCGCAAGGGATCGAGATCGTCGAAATTGCTGATGCGCGGAAGCAGCGGAACGGCGATGGTCAAGGCGCCCGTGCCGGCGGGCGCGAGGCTACGCAAAGCCAGGGAGTCTTCGGCCGGTAGTTTGCCCGCCTGGGCAAACCAGGGAACCGGGCCAAGACAGGGAACCCCAGTCCGCTCGGCGATGAAGTCGCGGCCCGTGTCGAACAGCGTTGGATCGCCCTGGAACTTGTTGATCAGCGTTGCGACGATCCGCTGGCGATCATCGGGCGCCACCACGGCAAAGGTGCCGACCAGCGCAGCGATGACGCCACCGCGCTCGATGTCACCCACCAGCACCACAGGCACCCCTGCCGCCTGGGCAAAGCCGAAATTGGCGATGTCGTTGCCGCGCAGATTGACTTCGGAGGCGCTGCCGGCGCCCTCCACCACAACGATGTCCGCCGTCTGGCCGAATTCGCTGAAAGCTTGGAGCACCTGGGGCATGAGCTTGCCCCGCTCGGTCCAGTATTGACGGGCGGACATGGAGGCAAGCCGCTTGCCACGCACCACGACCTGCGAGCCGGTTTCCCATTCCGGCTTGAGGAGAACCGGGTTCATGGCGGTGAGCGGCTCGAGGCGGGCGGCGCGCGCCTGAAGCGCCTGGGCCCGGCCGATTTCACCGCCGTCCGCCGTGA
>CAKTFF010000256.1 GCA_934553185.1 uncultured Devosia sp. | reverse complement strand
CCCAGCATCGTCACTTCCAGCGCCGGCCAGTGAAACAGCCCCACAAAGGCCGAGGACAGGATGTTGATCGATCCGGTTGAAGCCCCATAAGCGGGCAGGATCATCAGCCGGTTGTCATGCACAAAACAGGGGCGGCGCGTCGAGCGACCCTCGATATGGATATGGGCCGCCGGATGAAGGTGACCCGAAACCAGCCCCACCGCATCACGCTGCGGCTCATGGGAAAAGGTGAGACCCGCAAGGCTCACCGATGGCAGACAACGCCCGCCCAGCGCATGCGGGCGCGGGTCGTGATTGCCCGAAAGCCACAACCATTCCGCCATGTCGGTCATGCCGTCGATCCGCGCCCGGTCGGCATCGGACAGCGTCACCGTTCCTTCGTCGCGGTGAAAACTGTCGCCCAGCGACACCACCCGCTGCGCACCCGTGCGGCGCATGTCGGATTCAAGCCGCGCCAGCGTCAGGCCCGTGTCGTAGGGCGGCAGCATCTGCCCGCGCCGGGCAAAGCTGCTCATTTTTTCCAAATGCAGGTCCGCCACCAGCAGCGTCTTCTGGCCATGCCAAAAAAGACCGCCCGACGGCAGGGGTTCAAAGTTCTGGCCGGCGAAGCGCAGGATGGGCGTCTCCTCACGATGGGCTTCATACAGGATGGCGGACAAACTTACCCCAGGGCTTCGCGCAGCAATTCATTGGCGGCATCGGCCATAGCTGATTCGCGTCCTTCGCCAAAAATAGGTTCGCGGCCCAGATCGAGCACCACGGGCACGGCGAGGGGGGAGATGCGGGGCAGGGGTTTGTGCACGATATGGGTGGAAATCCGGCGCAAGAACTGCCCCAGCCTCTCGATATCGAGGAGGCCGCGGGCGGCATCACGGCGGGTCGCTTGAATCAAAATGTGATCGGGCTCGTGCTGGTACAGCACGTCCCAGATGAGGTCGGACGACATGGTGATCTGCCGCCCGGTTTTTTCCTTGCCCGGATGCCGGCGTTCGATCAGGCCAGCAATGATCGCGCAATTGCGGAAGGTGCGCTTCATCAGCGCCGATTCATCAAGCCAGTCTTCAAGATCGTCGCCCAGCATGTCCTCGTCAAACAATTGGTCGAGCGACAAGCGTCCGGTGCGCACCAGTGCGGAAAGATCACCCAGGCCCCAGATGGCCAGCGCATATTCCGAAGCGATGAAGCCCAGGGGCCGGGCGCGGGCGCGTTCGAGCCGCCGGGTGAGGAGCATGCCCAGCGTCTGGTGGGCCAGCCGTCCTTCAAACGGATAACAAACAAGGAAATTCTGGTTGCCGCGCGGAAAGGTTTCAACGAGCAGCGCATCGCGCGCGGGAACTTCGGACTTTTCCTGCTGCAAACGTAGCCACTCACTGACTTGCGCGGGCAGGCGGTCCCAATGGGCTGGCGTATCGAGCAATTCGCGCACGCCGGTCGCGAGATAGCTCGAAAGGGGAAACTTCGAGCCCCCATAGGCCTGTATGCGCGGCGTGGTGGATTGGGAGCGGCTGACATAGGCTTCGTTGTCCTTGAGCCCCTCGAACGCGACGATTTCGCCACCGCAAAGAAACGTGTCGCCTTTGGTCAGAGTGGACAGGAAATACTCCTCCATTTCCGCCAGCACCCGTCCGCCCCGGCCGATGGGGCCGACGGTCTTTCCCGCCTTGAATTCGCGCGAACGCACGAGGCGCACCTTGAGCATGGGTTCTTCAACAATCGTGCCGATGTTGAGCCGATATTGCTGCGCCACCTGCGGATTGCTGATGCGCCAGAGCCCTTCTTCGGTGCGCTTGAGCCGCGCATAGCGCTCATAAACCTGGAGCGCATAGCCACCCGTCGCCACAAAATCGACCACCCGGTCGAAGGTCGGCCGATCAAGATCGCGGTAAGGCCAGGCTGTGCGGACTTCTTGGAGAAGGTCCTCAGCGCTAAAGGGAGCCGCACAGGCCATGCCGAGCACGTGCTGAGCCAGAACGTCGAGCCCGCCATTGTTGGGATCGTCGCTGTCCTGCCGGCCTTGCTCCACCGCTTCCACAGCGGCTTCGCATTCGAGCACTTCAAAGCGGTTCGATGGCACCAGCATGGCCTTGGACGGCTCGTCGAGCCGATGGTTGGCGCGGCCGATGCGCTGGAGCATGCGTGAGGAGCCTTTGGGCGCGCCCACCTGGACAACAAGGTCCACATCGCCCCAATCGATCCCCAGATCGAGCGTCGAGGTGCATACCACGGCTTTCAGCGAGCCATCCACCATCGCGGCTTCCACCCGCCGTCGCTGCTCGGTCGAGAGCGATCCGTGGTGAAGCGCGATGGGCAGGAGATCCTCGTTGACGCTCCACATGCCCTGGAACAGGATTTCAGCCTGGGCGCGCGTATTGACGAACAGGAGCGTGGTTTTGTGCGCCTTGATGATGTCGTACAATTCCCGGTGGGCATAGGTGGCTGAATGGCCGGCCCAAGGCAGGCGCTGGCCTGACTGGAGAATGGACAGTTGGGGAGCCGCGCCGGCTCGTGTCACAAGGAGGTCAGTTTCGCTCCCCGCCACCGGCGCCGCGATCCAGTCACGAAGGAGGTTCGGCTGTGCCACCGTGGCACTGAGCGCAGTTATGCGCAGGTTCGGCGCTAGCCTCGCGAGACGAGCCAATCCGAGCGAAAGCAATTCACCGCGTTTGGACGTGACGAGGGCGTGCAACTCGTCGAGCACGATGCGCCGCAGCGAGCCGAACATGTCGCCAGCCTGAGGGTGGCTGATAAGGAGCGCCAGCTGCTCGGGCGTGGTCATCAGCACTTGCGGTGGCTTTGTGCGTTGCCGGGCGCGGCGCGAGGCAGGCGTGTCGCCGGTGCGGGTTTCCACCGTGATGGGAAGCCCCATCTCAGCAATGGGATCGAGCAGGTTCCGCGCCACGTCCACGGCCAGCGCCTTGAGCGGGGAAATATAGAGCGTATGCAGCCCCTCGAACCTGCCCTCCGCCAGATCCACCAGCGTCGGCAAGAACCCGGCCAGCGTCTTGCCCGCCCCGGTTGGCGCGATCAGCAGCGCCGACGCACCCGCATGCCACGATTGCAGCACGTCCAGCTGATGCTGCCGCGGCGCCCAGCCCTTGCGGGTAAACCAGTCGGTGATGATCTGGGGAAGTGGGGGCGTCAACACCGGCCCCGCATGCGGCTTCTGCTCAGCTCCGCTAAAAACACCGGCCACACCTTCTTCCAATCACATTCGAGCCTATATGATCGCTTCAGATCATAACAGGGTGGCCAGCATGACCGATCAACCCCAGACCGAGCGTCGCCGTTCCGCTGCCACCCGCTTCTTTGGCGGCCATCCGGTCAATGTCGTGCTCAAGCTGGCCTTTGTTTCGCTGCTCGCTGGCATGACCATGAGCTTTTTCGGCGTCGATGCGCCGAGCCTGCTCCGCAGCGCCATCGCGCTCGTGCGCGAAACCTTCCGCGATGGCCTCGGCATCTTCCGTGACCTTGGTGGCTTCATTCTCACCGGCGCGGCACTGGTCGTGCCCATCTGGCTGCTGATGCGCATCTCCCGGAGAAGCTGATGGCACCCGCACGTCTGAAGCTCACGCCGGGCCAGGCTCTGGCGCGCCTTGTTCCCCACATTCTCGACATGGTGAGCAAAAGCCCTAACCATCGCATCGCCATCGGCCTTGCCGGTGGACCGGGAGCCGGCAAGTCGACCATGGCTGCCGAACTGATGACGATGATCAACGCCACCCATCCCGGTATTGCGGCGCTCGTGCCCATGGATGGCTTTCACATCAGGCACAACAAGCTAGAGGCCATGGGCGAGGTCCATCGCAAAGGCGCCCCCCACACCTTTGAAGGCGCCGATTTCGTCCACTTCCTTCATCGGCTCAAAACCGCCACCGAGCCGGTCAGCGGCCCAGGCTATTCGCGCAAGATCGAGGACACGGTAGAAAATGCCTTCACCGTGCCGCCAGAAGCGCGCATCCTCCTTGTTGAAGGCAATTACCTGCTGCTGACCGAAGGGCCTTGGGCTGCCGTCAAGCCGCTGCTCGATTACGCGGTCTTCCTCCACGTTCCGCGAGACCTCATCGCGGCACGGCTGCTCAAAC
>CAKTFF010000255.1 GCA_934553185.1 uncultured Devosia sp. | reverse complement strand
CCACCCATCAATGGCTCGACGAACGCGGCGTCGCCCAGGTCGCCCCACCCGCCGCGCGTCAGTCTGCGAGCGAGGGTCTGGAAGGCCACCGCCGCGCCGCCCAACTGCGGCTCGACCGCATGCAGAACAAGACGAACTAACGAAAAGGCCCGCGCAAGCGGGCCTTTTCGCATCTAATTAGTTCTCGCTGCCGCGATTACCCTTGCCGAGATCCCGCTCGGCACGGACATTCTTGTCGAGCTTTTCAAAGCTCTCCAGAATGCCATCCGTTTCGCCCAACTCGTCGGCCTGCGCCTGACCCTGGTTGAAATGGTCGTTCTGGTTCTCGCCCTGCAGGCTGTTGTTGTTCTTGAGGTCGGAGGCGAGATCGTGCTCGTCCAGGCGCTCACCGGGCTGCTCCTTGCCCGCAGGGCGGGCGCCCTGCTGACCATTGCCCATATTGCTTGAAGCATTCGCCATGATGGTTCTCCTTCGCTTAGGAAGAACCAATGGCCTGCAGCAGTCCAGGTTCCGACATTGAAACCTGCAGCATCAAGGCCTAGCTGATTTTGTCCGCGTCCAGCCAAGCCTGGCGAAGCTTTTCGACTGTAAAGCCCGGCGCCCTCGCCGCGGTTAAGATCGGCACTTCCTTGCGCATCACCACATCGATCGCCAAGGCCATGCGCCCGATATGCTCGGCCGGGATCACCACCCCGCCGTGACGATCGGCATGCACCAGATCGCCCGGCCGTACCGTCATCCCGAACACCGTCACGGGACAATCCAACTCGGTGACATGAACGAAAGCGTGGCTGGGACCGACCGATCCCGCGATCACCTGATAGCCTTCATCCAGCATGCCGAGATCGCGCAGCACGCCATTGGTGAGCGTCCCCGCAATGCCCAAGCCCTTGTGCTGCGCCACCTGCATTTCGCCCCAGAACCCGCCGATAGCATGAGGAAAGTCGGTATCCTCGATCACCACCAGATTTGGGCCATCGCCCGACGCGACATATTCGTAATAGGCCATCCGCAGCGCCCGCACCTCCGCCGCCGGCTTCTGCGCCGGCGAGGATGCCCGGATCTTGGCGGTGCGGGCAAAGCCCACAATCGGCGGCAAGGCCGGGTCGGCGCAGACCACCGGCGTCTTGGTAAAACCCTCGGCGGTGCGCCCGCCCATCACATGCTCAAGCGCATTGCACACAGTGGGCGTATCAGCCTTGCGCAGGGCGGCCAGGATTTCTGGATCAATGGTGGGCATAATGGTTTTCCTCAAGCCGCTCTGCTGGCAATTTCGGCGCCTTCGCTCAGCGCCCTGAGCTTGGCCCAGACGATCTCGCTATCCACCGCGCCAAAGCCGGCAAAGGTCGAAAAGCCGCAATCGGTGCCGGCAATCACCCGCTCCGCGCCAACGATATCGACGTAGTTCTTGAGCCGCTGGGCGATGAGTTCAGGATGCTCGACAAAGTTCGACGTGGAGTCGATCACGCCCGGGATCAGCACATAATCGTCCGGCAGATCGACATTCTTCCAGTCGATCCATTCATGGGCATGGCGCGGATTGGCGCCCTCGAACAGCAGGGCGCGCGGCTTGGCCTTCAGGAGACCCGGCAGGATCTTCTTGAGCGCGATGTCGCAGACATGGGGGCCTTCGTAATTGCCCCAGCACACATGCATGCGCACCTGGCCGCCGTCGATATTGCGCAGCGCGTGGTTCATTACCTCGATATGCCGGCCCGCCGCCCGGAGGAAACCGTCGTCATCGAGGTCCTTGTACATCATGTGCCGCCCGAGCCCGAGGTCCGGTGCGTCGAGCTGAAGAATGAACCCGGCCGCGACAATGCCCTCATATTCGACCCGCATGCCCTCGGCGACGGCTTCGAGATAATCGTCCTGCGTCGGGTAGAACTCATTGGGCTGAAACAGCGCGATAACGCCCGGCGTGGCCGAGTTCATGAAGCCCTTGCTGTAGCCGTGGCCGTCGAGCGCAGACTGAAACGCCTGCACATCCTCGCGCAAGGGCTCGAGGCTCTTGACCGTAATTTCCGCCACGCATTTCGGCCGCCTATACGTCGGCGTGCCGCCCGTATTGGCCTGGCGCTTGAGAAAGCTTGGAAACAGCTCAAGATCGGCTGGTGGCTGGCGCGACGAGTCGCCGTCAAAGCCGGTGAGCCGGTCCTTGATATAGGTGGCGTAGGAAATCTTGCTCATCTCGCCGTCGGACGGCAAGTCGATGCCCGCCGCCTTCTGCTTGGCGACGATGTCGTCCACCGCCGCTGAGATGATCGTGTTGAAGCCGGCCTCTGCAATGGGAACGCCGGCTTCGCGGGCGAACACAAGGTCCGTCACCTGCTTGGTTCGCGGCAGCGAGCCGACATGGGTGGTGAGGATCTTGTGCGCCATAGGTTACTCTGCAGCTTGTGCGGTCTGGAACTGCGGGGCAGCGGGTGAGGCCGCGCCGCGGATGATGAAGGTGATCGCATCGGCCGAAGCCGGGTTGCGGAAACCATGCGCCAGGCCAACCGGGATGGTCAGCGTGTCGCCGGCGCCTAGGATAAGCGAACCATCTTCCCAGGTCACTTCCAGCGTTCCGGATTGGACGAACAGAACTTCCTGTTCGCTGCGGCTATGCGCGGGCACCACGGCTCCGGTCTCGAGCTTGAGGCGACGCAGCGCAAAACCATGCTGCCAGTGGCCGATGATCGGACCGGCCTTGAAGCCGTCGGCGGCATCGACATCGCCGATAAGCGCGGCTTCTTCGACACCCTCACCGGCGAGCGGAGAGTTCAGATTCGCCTTCATCTGGTCCGGCTTGAGTGCATACTTCTGCAGCTCTTCCATGGGCGGCGTGGCCAATTCCCGCATCTTGGCTTCGTCAGGCGGCAGTTCCATTTCGGCGCCTTCCGGCACCTTCTCGCCCAGCGTGGTGTCCACCAGCTTGCCGCCCTTGAGCAGCTTCAGCCCGAAATCCTCGGCCATCTTGAACACCGACGGCGCCCAGACAACCTTGCCCGGATCGTCATGGCCAAGCACAACGGCGAGGAACCCGGTTCCCTCGTCGCGCTTCTCGAAGCCGCGGAACATGTGGGTGGGCACGGTCGCCACATCGCCCGGCTCAACGTCGAGAAAGCCCTCGTCCTTGTTGGCGCCGAAAACGAAGCGCCACTTGCCGGTATGAACCAGGAAGGTCTCGGCCGTCAGGTGCGAATGCTGCGAATTGGTGCAGCCAAAGGGCTGGCGGGCCGCGCCGAAGTTGAAGCCATGTGCTTCGGGGATGTGGACGACCTGCGCCTTGTTCTCGCTGACGCCGGGACCGATGATGGTGAAGTTTTCCTTGCGGTCGGAACCGGGCGTGCGCGCGTCGATAAACGCGTTGCGCAACCCCTTGAGGTCGGCATAGCGCACCAGGCGCTTTTCCATTTCAGCTTGCGTCCACTGGGTCATGGGACAGTCCTTTCAACACGAAAAAGGGGATAAGTTTGCATTCGTATGCAGCCTGAGCCACAAGTACGCAGAATTGATGGCATTTGCGCGCCCCTCGTCTGGGAAACGTTTGGGCATAACTAGGACGCCTCCCTGGGGCGGAAGATGCGCTGGCCGTCGCGTTCAATGATGCCGGTCTTGGGCAGGCGCGCCGAGGAACGCACCACGAGGTCACCGTTCAGAATGCGGTGTTCCGCTTCGATCTCGCCGCTGGCGATCTGGTCCATCAGGATATCGACCGTCGCTTCCACCATGCGCTTCACCGGCTGGCTCATCGAGGTGATGCCATAGCTGCCCCAGGTGGCCGGCCCCACATCGTCATAGCCGACGATCGAAATATCGTCCGGAATGCTGAGGCCAAACTCGTAACGCGCCACATCCATGACGGCCACGGCCATATGGTCATTGGCCACAAACAGAGCCTCCGGGCGGTTCGGCTGGCCGAACATGCGTCGCGCAGCATCCTGCGCTTCGAGGCGCGAATAGTTGCCGGTTTCCACCACCACATCGGCGAAACCATGCGCGCGCAGGGCATCGAGGAATCCCTGCTGGCGATCGCGATTGGTGGAGGAGTTTTCAAGGCCCGCGATATAGCCAAAGCTCTTGTGCCCGCCTGCCAC
>CAKTFF010000254.1 GCA_934553185.1 uncultured Devosia sp. | reverse complement strand
ACTCGGTGGCGCGCGTCGCTTTCTCCTCGGCAATCTCGCGGGTAAAGACGGCCACCACACAGGCGCCCTTGGTGTGCGCGGTCTGCATGATCATGTGGGCCTGCGCCTCCGGCACCCGGAACTCTGCTTTGAGCAGCCGCACCACGAATTCGCGCGGCGTATAGTCATCGTTGAGCAGGATCACTTTGTGCAGAGGCGGCTTGGCCGTCTTGCGCACGGTGTCGGTGCGGTTCTTGGTATCGGTGTCGGCCATGCTTGCCTCCTGGCGCATCGTTGCTTGGCAGGCGCGCAGGCTGTGGGTCAAGCCCCGTGTGGCCGGCGCGGGCTGATCAGCTTGGCGAGGCCGAGCACCAGGAGGGCTACGATCGCGGGCCCAATGGCGAGCCAGGAGCCGCCTGCCAGCAAGGCGCCCGTGCCTGCCCACATGATCGAGGCGAAGGCTTCCGACAGGGTTGCTGCGCGCGAGGCCACCTGGCGGCGGCGGAACATGGAGCGCTTGGCGACCACGCGGAACCAGAGCTGAATGGCGGTAGCTGATCCGGCCGACAGCGCCACGCAAACGGCGGTCACAAAGGCCATTCGGAAAGACGAAAGCGACATCAGCACAAGAAGCGGCGCCATGATTGCGCCGATTACAACCAGCACAGCCTCGATCTTGGCTAGCAGCACCTTGCGCGCGGAAACAGGCGCCGTGACCACCAGATCGTGGGCATCCTCGCCTGAAATGGCGAGCCAGGCCAAGCCGCCAGCCAATTGCCCCGCAGCCATCACCAGAACCGGCACGACGACCACAAAGGCTCCGGCGCTATTGCCAAAGTTCATCCAGAGGAGAAGGGCAGGTGGCAACAGATAAAGGATTTGCATCAAGGTTTGCGACAGAAGCCATGGATCGCGCTGCAGCAGCCGCCATTCCTTGAGCCGAAGCACATGCCGCTGCGACCCGGAGCGGAACGGGCGGCGAAGGGGACGCCGCTGGGAGCGCACATGGTTGAGGCCGGCTGCAGCAATGGCATGATGGCCATAGCTCGAGGCGGAGCCGGCAATGGTCAGGGCAAGGGCACCCAGCCCGAGCACCAGCAAAACTGCCAGGGCGGAAAGATCACCCATTGCCGCGCGTGCCGGCAGCCAAACAAAACTGGTGACTGCGGGTGCCGCGGCAACAACATCGGCAGACTGAAACAAGGCGAAGCGGGACATGTTGCCATAGTAGAGAATGGCCGCAGCCTGGATGCCGATCACAAATCCGGCGCCCACGATCCCCGCGACGATCTGGGCGATCAGCCGCGTCTGCTTAGGGCCGACAAGGCGAAACAGCGCGATAGTGACTGTAACGGCAATGGCGGTCGACAACGCGCCGAGCGCCAGCACCAAGCCATAGGCGGCGAGCCAGTGCGGTCCATCGAGAATGGCCAGCATGTTGATCAGAGGGCTGGCAAGCATCCCGGTCAGCGCTACCGTCGACAAAGCCACCGCCCCTGTTCGCACCGCAAACAAACGCTGCGAAGAGGCAGGCGAGGAGAGGATCAGATCAAGATCCGATCTTGCGTAATAGACGCGGGTCACCGACTCCAGCGCCTGCGACAGCATCACCGTCCAAAACAGCAGACCACTGCCGCCCAGCAGAACCAGCGTCGGCTTGTCCGGGGTGATGCCAGCCTGCACCCAAGGCGCCACCAAGCCAAAGGCCATCAGGTGCAGCAGGAGGACGACCACACCGAGAAAGATCGTCAGCCCGATGCCGCGCGCCCGGCGGCCACCGGTCATCATGGCGACCCAGTCGCGCCAGGCGAGGCTGAGCTCATGGCGGGCAAACCAGGGAAGGGAGGCAGGTGCAAGATTCATGCGGCCTGCGCACCCTGCGCAACGAGATCGAGGAAAATGTCCTCAAGGCTTGATTCCCGCCCAAGGCGCGCCCGCAGTTCAGCCAGCGTGCCTTCGGCGATCAACCGGCCCTGCGAAATGACGCCGATGCGCTCAGCCATGCGTTCGGCGACCTCAAGAATATGGGTGGTCATGATCACGGTGACGCCATCGCGCACCTTGCCGAGCAGCACGTCCTTGACCTGTCGGGCGGAGCCTGCATCCAAGCCGGTCAGGGGCTCGTCAAGAATGATAAGTTTTGGATCGTGCACCAGCGCGCCCGCTAGCGCCACCTTTTGCAGCATGCCCTTGCTGAACCCGCCGCATAACTCGTTGGCATGCGGGCGCAACCCAAGCCAGTCGATCAGCTCATTGCTCTTGCGTTCGGCCTGGCGTCCGTCGATCTGCCAAAGGCCGGCAACAAATTCGAGATATTCGAGCGGGGTCAGCCGGTCATAAACCATCGGCTCGTCCGATACCCAGGCCACCACGCGCTTGGTGGCGATGGGGTCACGACGCGCATCAATGCCAAAGATCGAAATAGCGCCGCTGTCGGGCTGGAGCAGCCCCGCAACCATGCGCAGGATCGTGGTCTTGCCCGCGCCATTGGGACCAAGCAGCGCGTAGAACTCGCCGGCGCGGATGGATAGATCGAGGTCTAGGACAACCGGCCGGTCGAAGCTTTTGCGCAGTCCGCTGATTGCGAGGGCAGGCACGGTCATGAAAAGCGCTCCGGCGGGATGGCCTGGGGACTGTAGGGTCCCGGCCTTTCCCGCCGGTGAACGCAAAGCGTTAAGATTTTAGTTCCGGGAGGCTCAGGCGACCGTCAGCGTGACGTCGACATTGCCGCGTGTGGCATTGCTGTAGGGGCAGACTTCGTGTGCCTTATGCACGAGGGCTTCAGCGTCTTCGCGGGAAAAGCCGGGCAGAGAAACCTTGAGTTCGACGGCGATGTTGAAGCCCTTGGCGCCTTCATTGGCGTTTTCGCCGAAGGAAACCGATGCGTCAATGGTGGCTTCGTCCGGAACCTTGACCTTTTCGCTGCGTGCCACGGCCTTCATCGCGCCCAGGAAACAGGCCGAGTAACCGGCTGCAAACAGCTGCTCGGGATTGGTGCCCTGGCCGCCATTGCCGCCCATCTCCTTGGGCGTATCGAGCGTGACGGACAGGCGGCCGTCGTCGGTCTTGCTGGTGCCGGTGCGGCCCCCGGTGGTGTGGGCATGGGCAGTGTAAACGGCAGACTTGATGGCCATGGGAAGCTCCTGTTGATCTGATCCGCAATGGTTAGCGGGCAATTTGATTGCGCGCAATCTAAATCGTATGGTACCAGTGTGTGTCTCTGAAAATGGAACAACGCATGTCCAAGGCTCCCGATCCCCTTCAGCTTGATTCCATGCTGTGCTTTGCCGTTTATGCGGCCGAACATGCCTTTACGCGCTTCTACAAGCCTCGGCTCGAAGCTCTGGGGCTGACCTATCCCCAATACCTTGTGTTCCTGGTGCTCTGGGAGGAAGACGCGTTGACCGTCAAAGCGCTAGGCGAACGGCTGTTTCTTGACTCGGGGACGATCACGCCACTGGTGAAGCGTCTGGAAACGCGGGGTTTGCTTAAGCGCGAGCGCGACGACAAGGACGAGCGGCAGGTCCGTGTATGCCTGACCACCGAGGGCAGGGCGTTGCGCGACAAGGCTTTGGCTGTGCCATTGGCCGTTGGGCAAGCTGTTGGGGGCGATGCGGATGCGAGCGCCGCCTTGCGCCTCCAACTGCAAAGACTGCGCCGGCAACTCGACAACGCGCTCTCCTCGCCCAGCACGTCCGAGACGCAAGAGCAGCCTTTGCCGAAGGTGCCTTCCCGTTCGGGAACCGATTAGCATCGCCAGCCTTGTTGCTGCAAAGCAAGGTTGCGGAGCAAAGCACATGAAATGGCGCGGCAGGCGGCAGAGTTCGAACATTGAGGACCGGCGCGGCCAGCGTGGTGGCGGGCTCGGAGGGCTGGGTGGCTTGGGCGGGCTGGGTGGTAACCCGTTCGGCCGGGGCGGCGGCATTCGCCTTCCCACAGGTGGCGGTGGTGGTCGCGGTTCGCGCGGGGGTATCGGCGGCATTGTCGGCATCGTTATCGTTTTGGGATTGGTCTGGCTGTTCACGGGCACCAATCCGCTCGACATGCTCACAGGTGGTAGTTCCACAAACTCGGCACCTTCGAGCCGTTCATCGAGCCAGTTGCCG
>CAKTFF010000253.1 GCA_934553185.1 uncultured Devosia sp. | reverse complement strand
CGCGCACTTCATCGCCGAAGCGCAGGGTCCACAAGATGATGCCCTTGTCCCAGGGCTGCAGCATCACCGCGCGCTCGCGGCCACCCAAAACGAGGCGGGAAATACCCACCACATCGCCTGCTTCCATGGCTTCTCGAATAACGGTGAAGGCTTCTTCCCCCACCTCGTCGGCGGGAACAACGAAATAGGGGCTGTCGTAATAAACCCACTCGATCGTGTCTGCCTCGACGAACTCGTCGATATCGATGGTGCGCGCGCTTTGGAGCTGCACGGAGTCGAGATCCTCGTCTTCAAGGATCACGTAATCGTCTTCGCCCTTCTGGTAGGCCTTGGTCTGGTCGTCGTCATCCACCGGCTTGCCCGACACGGAGTCGATGTACTGGGTGTGGATGCGTTCGCCTGTTTCGCGGTTGAGCGTGTGAAACCGCAGCTTTTCGCCCTGGGTGGTGGCCGGGCTGAGCGTCACGGCGCATGTCACCAGCGACAGCTTAAGATAGCCCCTCCAATACGGTCGCACAGCCATCCGATGTCTCCTGGGGAAACAGCGGGGAAACGCCCCAGCGAGACCTATGTTCCTGCCTGCGATCTCCAGAAGGCCCCGTTCCGGACGTATAATCTAGATTAATGAAAATTGCATAGCAGGCGCAGCCTAAGCAGCTCTCGCCGCGTTCAGCATGCGCAGTGGCCAAATCCAGGGTGGAGGTGGGACTGCGCAAGAGTTCACCAGGAGTTTTCGATGCCGGCTCGTTTCACGACGCTGACCAATGCAATCAACAAGGGCCTCAAGTCCATGGCCGCCAAAAGCGCCGTCACCCAGATCGAATACTGGGAAGAACAGCTTCAGGACGTGGAGGTCACGGGCGTCAAGGGCATCCAGGGCGACCTTCATTCGCTCAAGACCAAGCTGAGCGCCGACGAAATCGACGAAGAAGCGGTCAAGAAGCTGGTCGCGTCGCTGGCTGAAAAAACCAAGAACATCAGCGGCCGCGTGGAAGACCAGAAGGTTTCCGAGCAGCTGTCCGCTGTCGCCGAGGGCCTTGAAAAGGCTTGATTGCGTTTGCCTTCATATGGCGGACGAGGCCAAGCCTTGTCCGCCAAACCGCGCACAAGAGGGTGTCAGCGTTCTATCAAGAGGCAATGGTGAACGGCTAAAGGATTGACCGCAAGCCTCCGGTCAGGCTTTGTGCGCGAACAATCTTGCAAGCAGCCCCATGCCTTATTCCCGCCGGACCGATCCCAGACGACAGCTGATCAGTTGGCTGCAGCATTTCATTGTTGCCGAGCGCCCCTCATGGCTGCGCTGGACAGCGTCGATTGGGCTGTTTCTCCTGGCCTTTGTGCTGCGCTACGAGCTTGGGCCCAACCTGCCGCCCGGCTTCCCCTACCTGACCTTTTTTCCCGCAGTGATCCTGACCACCTTTATCGGCGGTTTGTGGCCCGCGATCACCAACGCCGTGCTGGGCGGCCTAGCCAGCTGGTACTTCTTTATCCAACCGGCTTATTCGTTTGAGCTCAATTCCGGCGCGGCCCTGGCCTTGGCCTTTTACCTTTTCATCGTGAGCGTGGACATCGGCATCATCCACAGCATCAACTTGACCGCCAAGCGCGTGCAAAAGCACCGGGTGGACCTCGAAACGCTGACCCGCTCTCTCCAGGATGCCAATGCGGAGCTCGAGAAGAACCGGGCGCACCAGACCGTTCTCAGCCATGAACTGGGTCATCGCATGAAGAACCAGCTGTCCATGGTTCAGGCGATCGCCAACCAGACCCTGCGTTCAGCGTCGGATCTCGCAACAGCCAAGAGCGTGCTCTCGGAGCGCATCGCCGTTTTGGCCAATGCGCACAACCTGCTTTTGACGGAAAGCTCCAACCAGACCACCATTCTGGGCATCGTTGAAGCGACGCTGGCGGTTCACGACAACAAATTGTCCAGCCGGTTCGATGTCTCGGGCCACGACCTGTCGATCGCCCCGCGCCCTGCCCTGTCGATCGCCTTGATCCTGCATGAATTGAGCACCAATGCAGCCAAATACGGCGCCCTGTCCACAGAAGCAGGTCGCGTCTCAATCTCCTGGGATGTTCAATACGGTGATGACCACGCCAACTTCGTCATGGTCTGGGAAGAAAGCGGCGGCCCGCCGGTCCTGGCGCCGAACCGTGTCGGCTCGGGGACAAGGCTTATTAGCGCAGGTCTGTCCGGCACGATTTCAAGCAGCGTGGACTTTCAATACCGGCCCGAGGGCCTGCTATGCCAGATCCAATCCGATCTCAAGAGCATGCAAACCGAACACTGATCCAAAGCCGGTCACCGGTATATTATGCTCACTCGTGTCGCTGCTGAACGGAGGCTTGCGCCACCTGAGGGCGTGATCAGTCCTGGCTTTCGTCTGCCTTCTGTTAATTGCGGCCGCGTTCAGTCTTGTTTGAGGTAGTTATCCCCGTCGATGACCAGCAGATCATCGGAGCCTGGCTCGGGCGCAAAGATCGACAGCGTTTCGGTGTCGCCGTCCTCGGTTCGCAAGGTGAGTTGGAAACCTGCGATGTCGTAGGTGCCGGCTGCTTGGGGTTTGCTGCTGGACACGGTGACGCCGCCAAGGTCGCCGCTTGATGAGCCGCCGCTCCAACCATTGCGGGTAAAGCGGCCATCCTTGCCAAGCACCAGGGTGCGTTCAACAGCAACGCCGCCAGAGCTTGTCGCGGTCATGCCGCTGGAGGCCCAGGAAAAGGTCCAGCTCCCATCAAGCCGCGTGTCCGGCTCGAAGGGCGGGAGGCGCACATAGTCTTCTTCGTCGATTTTGAGATCGTCGCCATTTTCCGCCAGCGACAGGGTTTCGGTTTCCACCACGCCATAATCGTCAACCACCGAGCGCATCTCGATCGTTCTTGCGCCACCCAGCCAGCCGCCACCGCTTACCTTGTATGTGCCGCACCCAGTTGGCGTTGCCGCGCAATGGGCCTGGAGATCTCCACCCGTGGGCAGGCTGCGGGTAAACATGCCGGAGCTGTCGAACAGCACGATCTCGCTTTCAGACTGGAAATCGAGACCGCCGAACATGTTTGGCATGAGGCCGAAAGCCAGGTGGGTAAACGCGCCTTCGAGGCCTCCGTCGCCGGGTTCAGGTTGCAAGCCGCCTCCGGCGTCACCCTCGAACCGGATCGACCGCACCAAGGCCTCGAAGTCGGCTTCGGCCGCATCCTGGTGGTCGCTGCTCGTATTGATGAAGATCATCCCCGCCAGCACCTGCTCGCGCTCGGCCGCTATGCCCACAACGGTTTGTCCGGTGGATACGTCGTTGGAATGATCGCAGCAGCGATATTCCACCCGTATGGGGTGACCGGACAGGGTTTCACCCTCCGACTCGACCATCGGGTCGTCCTCTGCCGTGTCGGGAACCCAGCTGACCATCTCGGCAATGTTGGCATTGAGCGCCGCGGGCGCAGCCGACACGCTCAATAATTGCACAATGGCAGCCGCCTGCTCGGCATCGTCGGTTTCGGGATATTCGCGGGACAGCAACAATCCGCCATCCGCCTTTTTGCTCTTCCAGCCGTCTGGGAGCTTGAAACGGATGTTGCCCAAAGTCATTGGTTTGGCCAGGGAAGGCGAAACCATGCCCCAAGCCAAACCCAGAACCAGCAGAGCTGCCGCTGTCTTTTTCATGGTGCCCCCCAACATCGAAACAGCAAACAGCCTCTCTGGTTTGGCAACAATGAGGCTGGTTTTTGGAACAAGTGGTTGCTCGCTTTACACCAGACCGCCGCCAACTCTGACTGCGGTCGCCAAGCCTGGCGCTCAGGGCGCAATGATCTTGTCGATGGTGATGGGAAGGTCGCGCACCCGCTTGCCCGTGGCATGGAAGATGGCATTGCCCACCGCCGCGGCAACCCCGACGATGCCGATCTCACCAAGGCCCTTGATGCCCAGAGCGTTGACCAGTTCGTCCTCCTCCTCGACGAAGATGACTTCGATATCCTCGATGTCGGCATGCGCCGGCACATGATATTCGGCGAGGTTGGGGTTCATGATGCGGCCGGTGCCGTGGTCCCACAGGCTTTCTTCGTGCAGCGCCATGCCGATGCCCATGACGA
>CAKTFF010000252.1 GCA_934553185.1 uncultured Devosia sp. | reverse complement strand
GTTCGACGTCGTTCTCGATGGCGGCGTGGAAATCTTCGAAGATGACGATTACAACTACGACGTGAGCCTGGGTGTTTCGGCTGAAGTTGGTTCGTTCTTCCTTGCCGGTTTCGGTCGCGCCACTGGTGCAGAAGACACCGTCAACGAAGTTTACGCCTACACGATCGGTACTGAACTCGGCTACGACATCACCGACGCCTTCGGTGTTTATGTTGGCGCACGCTATGACAACGTTGACTTCAACGGCATCGAGACCGATGGCTACCGTGTTGAACTCGGCATGGTCTACGACCTGACCGAATCGCTGAGCGCCAACGCTTCGGTCGGTTACGACTCCGCCATCGTCAATGATGAAGGCATCTATGCCGGCGTTGGCCTGGATTGGGATCCGAATGTCGATCTGGAAGACGACTTCGCTGCCAACATCAACGTCGATGTGTTCCAGACCGGTGCCTACGAAGTGTCCTTCGGCGCGACCAAGTCGTTCGAATAAGCTTCACGCATCCATTATCAACGGAAAGGCCCGGCTCACGCCGGGCCTTTCTGCTTTTGCCAAAGCAACGGCGGTGAGATTCCAGCGCTTGCCGAAAGATAACGCTCACTGCATCAACGCGTTTGTTCAGGCAGCGCGACGTTCCATCGGCGCTGCATTTGCGTTAGTCTCGGTCAGCACGGTAAGTCCATCGGATTGGCAATGAAAAAAAATCTCTCAGTGCGGTCACAACGCATTTTCGCAACGGTCAGTGTTGCGGCAATATGCCTGTGCTCTGCTGCTTTCGCCGCTTCGGTCCCGTCGGGCGAGGTCATGCAAATGGCGCAAGGGGGCAGTTTCATCACCCTTGACCCGCCCGCGGCAGCGACCTCCGAGCCGGCACCTGCATCCGACCCTGTCCCGGATCTGCCCACGATTTCGCCTTACCTTTGGTCGGCAACCCAGGATCAGTCGGGCGTGACCATGATGGGGCATGTTCCAGCCCAAAGCCTCAAACAACTCCTCCGCGATCAGGCAGGCGAGGACGCGGTCGATAATTCGACACTTGCAGACGGTGCACCTCCCGACTTTGCGGCGGATGCTGCAGCTGGCCTGCTTGCTCTATTAGCCCTCCAAGAGGGGGAGGTCAGCTTTAATGGAGCACGGTGGTCGCTCACCGGTCGCGCCGCATCGGCAGCGGACAACGAAGCGATCCTGACTGAACTTTCAGCCTCAACGGACCTCGCCAACTGGACCGTGGACATCGCCCAGGCTGACACGTCGCCTCCCGCGGAAGCTGATCCGCCGCCCATCGCCCAAGCTGAATCATCGTCTGAACCGACTGCGCTAAGTGGCTCAGCGGACTCAACTCTTCCGGCATGCGCCGAGCCCGTCGCCGCCTTGTCGAACCGCAACGCCATTCTCTTTCAATCCGGCGCGGCGATCATCGCCACCCAGTCCGAGCCGACGCTCGATGTGCTCGCGCTTGATCTCGCATCCTGCCCGGATGCCGTCATTCATGTGGAAGGCCACACCGATGCCGATGGTGATGAACGCCGGAACATGGCGCTGTCCGTGGCACGGGCCGAAGCGGTGGTTGCCGCGCTGGTGACGCGCGGCGTCGCCCCGGAACGGCTCTACGCCATTGGTTATGGTGAAACCACGCCGATCGCGCCCAACGACACACCCGAGGGCAAGCGCCTAAACCGGCGCATCGTCGTTGCCGTTCAGCCCGAACAGATCTAGGCGGCTCGCCCCAGCAGCAGCCGATTGGTGTTGATCACAAATTCTGCGACAGCCTCGATTTCCTCGCGCTGATCGAACAGGGCAGGGGATCCTTGTCCGGCAATGGTGATCGCTGTCGCATCGGGCCGCCGCCGCACCATTTCGTCAAAGGTTTCCCGCCGCAACTGGTCGGTATGCTGCGTGCGCAGCAGCATCAGCGGTGCGCAACGCAGCGCATCGAACAAGGGCCATTGTGGCTGCAGGATATCGTCGACGGTGATGTCGGCCACCGCTGCCATCAGCCGCTCGTCATAGAGGGGCTGCGGCCGTCCCCGCTTGTCGATCATGTGGGTGCGGCCCACGAGCCGGTCGAGCTGCGCTTCAGCAAGTCCGGGATAGGCACCGCCCAGGATCCGTCGAAAGCCGGCGGTCACGGCCTTGGCGCCGCGCAGCGTCGCCACATGATGGAGATTGTTGCGTAACCGCACGATGCCACGCGAATCGGTGACCGGCCCCGAGTCGAGCAGCACCGTGCCGGCAATCAGCAGCGGATGATGCGCCGCCAGCGCCATGCCGACCTGTCCGCCATGTCCCTGCCCTAGAATGATGGCTTTGCCGATCCCCAGCGCCGCCATCACCGAAGCGACATCGCACGCATCGCTGAACGAACCATAGTCTTCCGTGGGCGGTCGGTCGTCAGCCCTGCCACGCCCCGGCAGATCGATCAGCACCACCGGCCATTCGCCGCCGCCGACGCGACGAAAATAGGCGGCAAAGTCGGAAAAATCGCTCATATTGCGCTGGTAACCGGCAAGGCAGACCACCGGCAGCCGCGTGCTGGACAGCCGCCCGGCCACATGCACCGCCGCACAAACGGCAGCGGACAGGTCGACCTTGGTGACCGGCAGGCCGGCAAAGGCCGGATAATCATCCGGAATGGTTCTGGCTCTGGCCATGGCAAACTCCCCCGGGCATTTATGGCCAGCCGCCCCGCTGGCTCAAGCGCCTTTGCCCTCCTTAACCAGTTCTTTCCCCTGCCGGGGACAATCATGGCGCCGGCGGGTGGAGAACGAAACCGTTGTCCACCGAGCCAACTGATCCTATGGTGCGCCACCGCAAACCGGCTGCCATAGGGGCGGCCATAAACACCAAGCCACGGCTAAGCTCTGGCGCTAACCCAAGGACATCTCGACCCATGCTGCGAGGATCGATTACGGCGCTCATCACACCCATGCTTGATGGGAATGTCGATGAGAAAGCCTTCGCGCGCTTTGTCGAGTGGCAGATCGATCAAGGCAGCCACGGCCTGGTCCCCGTGGGCACAACCGGGGAAAGCCCAACGGTCAGCCATGAAGAGCACCGCCGCGTCGTTGAAATCTGCATCGAGGTTGCCAACAAGCGCGTGCCGGTGATTGCCGGCGCCGGCTCCAATGCCACGGCCGAAGCTGTTTCCCTGGCGCGCTTTGCCGAAGAAACCGGCGCTGACGCGGTGCTTTCTGTTGTCCCTTATTACAACAAGCCCAACCAGGAAGGGCTGTTCCAGCATTTCTCAGCCGTTGCGAGCGCAGTCGGTATACCCGTCATTCTCTACAGCGTGCCCGGGCGCACGATTGTTGATCTGACCGTCGACACGATTGTTCGCCTGCGCGACGCGCACAGCAACATCATTGGCGTCAAGGATGCCACCGGCAGCATGGAACGGGCTACCATGCAGCGGCTCAAGCTGGGCAAGGAGTTCATCCTCCTCTCGGGCGATGACAGCACGGCGCTTGGCTTCAACGCCCATGGCGGCCATGGCTGCATCTCGGTGACGGCCAATGTCGCGCCGCGCCTTTGCTCGCAGATGCAGGACCTTTCGCTGTCGGGCGATTTTGCCGCCGCGCGCGACATCAACGACAAACTGGCCTTTTTGCACAAGGACCTGTTCATGGAGCCCAACCCGGCTCCGGCAAAATATGTCGCCAACCGGCTCGAGCTTTGCGCCAACGAGATGCGCTTGCCCCTCGTGCCGGTCAGCAAGGCCGCACAGGAGGCCATGGACTTTGCAATGGCCCATGCAGGACTTATCTAAGCTTCATGGTTGCGAAAAACGACAAGTCCAAGAATGGGGTGATCAGCCACGGTCTCGTGGCTGAAAATCGCCGGGCCCGATACGATTATGCCATTGGCGAAACCATGGAGGCCGGCCTCGTCCTCACGGGCACCGAGGTCAAGTCGCTGCGGCTGGGCAAGGCGCAGATCACCGAGTCCTATGCCTCGCCCGAGCGCGGCGAACTCTGGCTGATCAACGCCCATATCCCTGAATACCTTCAGGCCAACCGCTTCAACCACGAAGAAAAGCGGCCGCGCAAATTGCTTGTTTCGAAAAAGCAATTGGCCCATCTCGATCAGGAAGTCTCCCGCGCCGGCAACAC
>CAKTFF010000251.1 GCA_934553185.1 uncultured Devosia sp. | reverse complement strand
CTACCAGTTGGTGCCCTTCTCCCGCGCCCTGTCGGTCGGCGAAATCAACGCCGAACGCCGTTAAACACCCCCCTCGGCATAAGCCGCAACACGAAGGGTCGTCGCTGCGCAAGCGTCGGCCCTTTTGCTTGTCCGCCACTGGCGCAGTTCTCCCGGCACCGCTACCCTGCGGGCAAACCTTGAGGGAGGAACGCGCTGTGTTCAACAAGCGCCTCGGTATCGGCATCATCGGCACCGGCAATATTTCATCGGCCTATCTGCGCGCCATGCTGGGCCATGACACGCTGCCCGGCTTTCCCGTGCTCGACATTCGCGGCCTTGCCGACATGCGGCCCCAAGCCGCCGAAGCGCGCGCCGCCGAATTTGGCCTGGAAGCGGTGAGCATCGATGCCATGCTGGCCGATCCCACCATCGCGCTGATCGTCAACCTCACCATCCCCCGCGCCCATGTGGAAGTTGGCCTGCGCGCCGTCGCTGCCGGCAAGCACGTTTATAGCGAAAAGCCGCTCGGCATAAATTTCGCCGAGGGCAAGACCCTGCTCGACGCCGCCAACCGCGCCGGGCTGCGCGTCGGCTCGGCGCCCGACACGTTCCTGGGCGGCGCCCATCAGCAAGCCCGCGCTGTGGTCGATAGCGGCGCCTTGGGCCAGCTCGTGGGCGGCACCGCCTTCATGCAGGTGCCCGGTCACGAAGCCTGGCACCCCGATCCGGCCTTCTACTACGACATTGGCGGCGGCCCGATGCTGGACATGGGTCCCTATTACATCACCGACCTGGTCAACCTCCTGGGTCCGGTCACCCGCGTCTCGGCCATGAGCTCGCGCCTGCGCACCACGCGGCCCGTTCTCTCCGAACCCAAAAAGGGCGAGATCATGCCGGTGCATGTCGACACCCACGTCACCGGCGCGCTGGGCTTTGCCAATGGCGCCGTCGTCCAGATCGCCATGAGCTTCGATGTCGCCGCCCACCGCCATGTGCCGCTCGAAATCTACGGTACTGAAGCCACCCTCCTGGTGCCCGATCCAAACCATTTCGGCGGCGACCTCGAACTGCGCAAGCGCGGCAGGGAAGAACACTGGGCCGCCGTTCCCGTGGCCCTTCCCTATGCCGACGGCAATTATCGCTCCCTCGGCGTCGCCGACATGGCATCTGCCATTCTCGACAACCGCCCGCACCGCGCCAACGGCGATCTGGCCCTGCATGTCCTAGAAGTCATGGAAGCATCCGAAACTGCGTCGCGCGAAGGCCGCACGGTTGAGATCACCACGACGGTGCAACGCCCCGAGCCGCTCAACAACTGATCGCGTCAAGGCGCTTGTCCTCCGCTCTTGACCGGTGTTCATTACGTAACATATGAAGTTACGTAATGAACACCGGAGCAAACACCATGGAAGACGTTCTGATCATCGGCGGCAGCTTTGCCGGCCTTGCCGCGGCCCTGCAACTCGGCCGTGCCCGCCGGAAGGTTTCTGTGCTCGACACCGGCTTGCCCCGCAACCGCTTCGCGCCCCATTCCCATGGCCTGCTCGGCCATGACCACAAGCCGCCCCTTGAAATCCTTCAAACGGCCCGCACGCAACTAGCCCGCTACCCCAACATCAAGCTGATCAACGCCCGCGCCACTGCGATCACCGGCGCCATCAACGACTTCAGCGTATCCACCGATAGCGGCGCCATCTTCGCGGCCCGGCGACTCCTCCTCAGCTACGGCGTGTCCGACCAGATGCCGCCCATTCCCGGCTTCGCCGAAAGCTGGGGCAAGTCGGTTGTCCCATGTCCGTATTGCGACGGCTGGGAAGTGGCCGGTAAACATTGGGGCCTCCTGTGGTCTGGCCCCCACTCCCAACACGCCGCCTCGCTTTTCTTGGACTGGACCGACCGCCTGACCATCTTCAGCGACGGCCACACCCTTGACGCCGACATCCAGGCCGACCTTACGCGCCGCAACATCACCATCGTTGACGGCAAGGTCAGCAAAATCCTTCATACCGATGGTCAGCTCTCTGCCATCAAGCTCGACACCGGCGCCACCACGCCCCTCGACGTTCTTTTCGCCCATCCCCGCAACCGCCCCTCCGCCCCCTTCCACGAAACGCTGAGCCTCGGCACCACCGAAGGACCCATGGGCCTGGTGCTTGCCATCGACGAGCGCCGCCAAACCACTGTGCCCGGCATCTATGCCGCCGGCGACCTCGCCAATCCCATGGCCAGTGTAACCCTTGCCACCGCCCATGGCGCCATGGCTGGCATCTTTGCCCAGCAATCCATGCTGAGCTGACCAGCGCTCAACTGCACCCACCTTGTGCTCACCTTGGAACCGTTCTAAACAATGCTTAGAACCATTCTAAGGTGAGTTCCCCATGTTCTCTCTTCTCCCCGACACCCGCCGCGCCTTTTCAAGCCTTTCCGAACGCGAGATCCTGTCGCTCGCGGTAGCGGCGGAAGAAGAAGATGGCCGCATCTACAGCGAGTTTGCGACCCGTCTCTCCGGCGCCTATCCCGGTTCCGCCAGCCTTTTCGAAGCCATGGCCGCCGAAGAAGACGAGCACCGCCGCCGCCTCCTCGATCTTTATGTGGAGCGCTTCGGCAAGCGCCTCGTCCCCATCCGCCGCGAGCATGTAAAGGGTTTCATCCCCCGCAAGCCGCTCTGGCTGATGAAGACGATGACGCTCGATGCCGTGCGCCAGCAGGTCTGGGAAATGGAGGAGGGCGCCTATCGCTTCTACCGCGAAGCCGCCAAGCAGGCGACCGACACCGCCATTCGCCGCCTCTTGGGCGATCTGGCCGCGCAGGAGCGCAAGCATGCCGATGCCGCTGACCGCATCGACATCGCGGTTCTGGGTGCCGATGGCCGCGAAAGCGAATCCACCGAAGCGCACCGCCAGTTCGTTCTGACCTATGTGCAACCCGGGCTCGCCGGGCTCATGGATGGCTCGGTCTCGACCCTTGCTCCAGTGTTTGCCGCCGCCTTTGCGACGGGCGACACCCACCAGACCTTTCTTGTGGGCTTGGCCGCCGCCATCGGCGCCGGCATCTCCATGGGCTTCACCGAAGCCGCCTCCGACGACGGCAAGCTCACCGGCCGCGGCTCCCCCCTCAAGCGCGGCCTTGCCGCCGGCATCATGACCGCCCTTGGCGGGCTCGGCCACGCTCTGCCCTACCTCATCGCCGATTTTACCTTGGCCACCACCGTCGCCATCGTCGTGGTGCTGATTGAACTCTGGGCCATTGCCTTTATCCAGAACCGCTACATGCAAACGCCCTTCTGGCGCGCCGTGCTCCAAGTCGTCCTCGGCGGCTCCCTGGTCTTCGCCGCCGGCATCCTCATCGGCAGCAGTTGACGGGATCAACGTCACGACCCTAACGCCTTGCGTTACATAACGTGCAGCGTTATGGTCGACCATGATCCGTGACTTTGCCGACGCTGAAACTGAGCTGATCTGGAGCGGCCGTCGGAGCCGCAGATTGCCGTCGGACATCCAGGCAGTGGCGTTGCGGAAGCTTCGTCTGCTCAATCAGGCCAAGGTGTTGCAGGATTTGCGTGTGCCTCCCGGCAACCGTCTTGAGGCGCTAAAGGGTGAGCGAGCGGGGCAACACAGTATTCGGATCAACGATCAGTGGCGCCTCTGCTTTATCTGGTTTGAAGGAGGACCCGGCAATGTCGAAATTGTCGACTACCATGACTGACCTTCTCCACAATCCTCACCCTGGTGAGATCCTGCTGGAAGAGTTCTTGTCGCCAATGGGTTTGAGCCAGAATGCGTTGGCGCGCGCCGTCCATGTGCCGCCGAGGCGGATAAACGAGATTGTCCTTGGTAAGCGTGCCGTCACCGCCGACACCGATCTCCGGCTTGCGCGCTACTTCGGCCTGACAGAGGGCTTCTTTCTTGGGCTGCAGGCCGATTACGACTTGATGCAACAGCGGCGTAAACTCGGTGACGACTTGCAGTCCATCCAGCCGCGGGCTGCCTAGCCCGCCTTGTTGCGCAGGCGGGACGCTTCCGCCAGCGCGCGCTTGGCGGCCTTGCGCTCTGCCGCAACGCTTGCTGCCGCATCGCCCATATGCGCCACGCCGCGTTGTTTGCCCAATTGCATCTGCCGCTGCCGCTCGGCTGCCGCTTGGTGC
>CAKTFF010000250.1 GCA_934553185.1 uncultured Devosia sp. | reverse complement strand
TGGTAGGCGCTATCCTGCTGGCGGTTGCCCCCATTGTTCGTGAGGGTGTTCGCGCGCGTCGGCGGTAAATGCGCAGCTGTTTGGTGGAGAAAAGCACTCCGTCGGCTCGGCGCATCCTTTATGGCCCAGGTTGCTATAGATGTTAACGTTGCGACCAAGCTGCCGACGCGGCAACACTTGGCGCTCTTGACGTGGGGACGCAGCGATGAGCCAGACTGCTATCTATCCGAGCCTTCGCGAGGTGCCCGTGGTGATCTCCGGAGGTGCTTCAGGGATCGGTGAGGCGCTGGTGCGCAATTTCGCTGCGCAGGGAGCAAGGGTCGGGTTTGTCGACATTCAGCGAGAGCGTGGCGCAGCGCTGGCTGAGGAGTTGCGATCGCTTGGTCGGTCGGTGCGGTTCAGCCACTGTGACATCACTGATGTGGAAGCTTATCGCGCGGCAATTGCGGGGTTCGCGGATGACCATGGGCCTGCTCTGGTTCTAATCAACAACGCTGCCCATGACGAGAGGCACGACTGGAAAGAGGTGACGCCGGCATATTGGGATGACCGTATGGCGGTGAACCTCAAGCACAGCTTTTTCGCCATCCAGGCGATGGCGCCCGGTATGATCGCGGCCAAGCGTGGCTCGATCATCAATACCGGGTCGATCAGCTGGATGATCATGTCGCCGCGCATCCCCATTTACGAGACCGCCAAGGCCGCGACGCACGGCCTGACCCGGTCGATGGCGCGCGAACTCGGCCAGCATGGCATTCGCGTCAATTCGCTTGTGCCGGGGTGGGTGATGACCGACCGGCAACTCACCCACTGGCTGGATGCCGCCGGTGAACAGCAGATCGCCAGCAGCCAGGCGCTAGCAGGCCGGGTGTATCCCGATGACGTTGCGCGCATGGCGCTGTTTCTAGCGGCTGAGGATAGCGCCATGATTTCGGCGCAACAGTTCATCGTGGATGGCGGCTGGGCGCATGGTTGAAGCGTCCTAGCCGCTAACGCGTCAAACGGCAGCGACAGCGGTCCGGGACATGCCGGAGAGTATTTCAGCCGTTCCGTTGCGCAGGATGACGATCTCCTCAAGACGCAGGCCGAACTGCCCCTGCAGGTAGATGCCTGGTTCGATGGAAAACACCATGCCGTCTTCGAGCACCGTTTCCGATGTTGCGGTGATGTAAGGCGTCTCGTGAATATCGATGCCGAGGCCATGGCCCGTGCGATGAAGGAAATTGGCACCAAAGCCTGCCTCGGTGATCACGTTGCGAGCGGCCTTGTCCACGTCCGCGGCACGGGCGCCGGGCTTAGCCGCGGCCAGGGCCGCCTCGACAGCCCGGTCGAGAACGGAATGGACGTTATCGAACCCTTCAGGCGCAGAGCCCAGATAACCTACCCGCGTCATGTCGGAGGGATAGCCGCCGATGCGCGCTCCGGTATCGATCAACACGGCATCACCGGGCTTGAGCGTGGTGTCGCCTGTGTGGTGATGAGGAAAGGCGCCATTTGCGCCGAAGCAGACCGAGCAGAACTCGGTGGTTGCGCCATTGTTCTTGTAGAAGTCACGGATGGCTGTGGCGACTTCCCGTTCGGTGATGCCGGGGCGAAGGGCAGCAAACCCAGCGGCCATAGCTGCGTCGTTGAGCAGGGCACTTTCTTTGAGCGCCTGGTATTCGTTCTCGTCCTTGCGAGAACGAAGGTAACCCACCGTATCCTGGGTGAAGCGGCGGCTGGCTCCGGGCAATGCGTCCAGCACGAGCAGGGCAAAATCGGCTCGCATGGTTTCGTCGAGCACGATCGAGGGGCTGATCGGGCGAACGCCACTGGCGGCAAGGAGGTCCTTAAGGGCAGCGTCGGGCCCATCGGCATCATCCCAGGCAAAAAAGGGCAGATCGGTATGCTGGCGGGCACTATCGACATTGAGCGCAGGCATAAGGAAGCCGGCGAAAGATTGCGTCACCATCAGCAGCACCGGGCGCTCATCGCCATGGGGCGCCAGATCGGCAAGATAGATCATGTGACTGGACGGGCCGATAACCACCAAATCGGTATTGGTGTCGGCCATGCGCGCACGAAGTTTGGTCATGCGTTCAGTCAAAGCGGGGTTCATGGCAGGCTCCAGATGGATTTGTAGGCATTCGCATGGCCGTCGAGCACCGGGAAGGATTGATTAGACTGGTCTTCCGGCACGGCTTTGTCGGCACTATAAACAGTGGCGGCCTAGAGGCGAAAGCTCAAGGTGGTATTTGCTCAATTGTCACCCAGCCTGCGCCATGAGGCTGGCATTGCCGCCAGCAGCGGTGGTGTCGATGCAAATGTGGCGCTCTACGAGGAGCCGCCCGCTTTCACCCTCTGAAAGCAACAGGGGTATGATCGGACCGCTTCGGGCGCTCAGCGCAACACGGATGGCACGAAGGTCAGGTCCGTCCCCCCAATAGGCAACGGCGTCATAGCCGTCGCCATAGGCGAGCGTGTCGACATCCACCGTGCCGAGCAAAGCGGTGTTGCCGAGTGCTGCTGCCGATGCGGCCTGCGCCTGCTGATCTGCCGGTGTGGGACCAAGGCAAAGTACCTTCCCCCTAGGGGCGGTGTGCATCAGGTTGCTTTCGCCAGTGGGGCCTGGCAGCGGAAGGGTTTGAGGCTGAGTATTTTCATTCCCTAGGGTGAAGCGCGGCAAGTAGGAAGGGCCACCGGCCTTTGGTCCGGTGCCAGAAAGACCCTCGCCGCCAAACGGCTGGGACCCCACAACCGCACCGATCTGGTTGCGGTTGACATAGATGTTGCCTGCCTTGACGGCGCGGGAGAGCTGGCGAACTCTTGACGAAATGCGGGTGTGCAGACCAAAGGTGAGCCCGTAACCGGAAGCATTGATGGCTGAGACGACGGCGTCGAGTTCATGGGCCTTGAAGGTCGCGACATGCAGCACTGGCCCGAAGATCTCCTCCTTGAGGTCGCCAATGCCGCCGATACGAAGTACAGCAGGGGCGACAAAGGTGCCGCCGGTCGGCGCGTTCAAGCTGTGAAGAAGGTTGCCTGACCGCCGGTAAGCATCGACATGGGCGACGATCTTTGCCCGAGCGGCATCATCGATAACCGGGCCGACATCGGTGTCCAGGTCCCAGGGGTTGCCGAGCGCCAGTTCGTTCATCGCGCCCTTGAGCATGTCGAGCACGCGATCGGCGACGTCTTCCTGAAGGTAGAGGACGCGCAGGGCCGAGCAGCGCTGGCCGGCAGATTGGAAAGCGGAGGCCAGTATGTCGCGCACGGCTTGCTCGGGGAGAGCCGTAGAATCGACGATCATGGCATTGAGACCGCCTGTCTCGGCAATCAGAGGCGCGGCAGGATGGAGGTTGCCTGCCATGGCGCGATCGATCTTTCGTGCAGTGGGCAGCGAGCCGGTGAAGACAATCCCAGCTATGGCAGAGTTCGCGGAAAGTGCCGTCCCCACCTCGCCAGCACCGGGCAACAACTGAAGTGCGTCGCGCGGAATGCCGGCCTCGTGCATCAACTGCACGGCGCGAAAGGCGATGAGTGGCGTTTGGGGAGCAGGCTTGGCGAGGACTGGATTGCCGGCCACCAGAGCGGCAGCAATCTGGCCGGTGAAGATGGCGAGGGGAAAGTTCCAGGGCGAGATCGCGGCGATCAGGCCTCGCGGCTGCCCCAAGTCCTGCCCTTCCGCCTCCTCGGCGTAATAACGGAGGAAGTCGACTGCCTCCCGGACCTCAGATACGGCGTCGGACCAGGTCTTCCCCGCTTCTCGGGCGAGAAGCGCAAAAAGTTCAGGACGATTGGCTTCATAGAGGTCCGCAATGGAACGCAGAAGCGCCGCCCTATGCGCGACGGCGGTTTGCGACCAGCCTGACGCGGCTGCGGCTTGTACGGCAGTGGCAACGTCGTCGGCAGTGGCGTTGATAACGGTTCCAACGTGATCGCTTGGATCAGCCGGGTTGCCTAAAGCCGTTGCGCGCTCGCCTGCCTGTTCAGCCAGCGCCAGCAAGGGGCGAGCATGCCATTGCGCTGTCCTGAACGCCTCGCGCTCTGCCTCTATCTGTGGGAACCCTGAGGGGTCGGTCAGGTCGAGGCCCGCCGAATTGGAGCGCGGCGAGAAGATGTCAGCCGGCGAAGGGATTGCTGGGTTGCTGATCGTTTCAAAGGCCAG
>CAKTFF010000249.1 GCA_934553185.1 uncultured Devosia sp. | reverse complement strand
GGAACAATGGCGCAGACCGGCTTGCCATCGAGCTCAGCCATCAGCGTCTTGAACACCTGCGCGGCAGGCACACCCATCGCCTCCGCCGCCTGCAGTCCCACCCGCTCGGCATCGGGATCGTAGTCGTAGTGGGCGAGGGTGAAAGCGACGCCGGTTTTCGTCAGGGCTGCAGTAGCGGGGGTGGTCTTGCTCATGGCACAAGCATAGCAGACGCAAGCGGAACGGGACTATGGCCATGGCGACGCGAAAGCGTCCTCCAGCATGGCACGGGCTTGCCCCTCCCGCGCAAACCTCCGATAAGCCGCAAGCGGAACCTTCGTCCCGCTCCTACCACAGCTGAAATCCCATGCACGATCCGGCCCCTGGCC
The DNA here is from genome assembly GCA_934553185.1 of uncultured Devosia sp. Taxonomy (GTDB): domain Bacteria; phylum Pseudomonadota; class Alphaproteobacteria; order Rhizobiales; family Devosiaceae; genus Devosia. The sequence goes on along the minus strand of CAKTFF010000249.1, from coordinate 3,806 downwards.
TGCCTCCGACCGCCATTCTCCTCAACGGCAAGCCGCTCAGCTTCGACGCCATTGCCCGCATTGGCCGCAACAAGGCGACGCTCCGTCCCGAACGCGCGGCAATGGAGCGCGTAGCGCGGGCCCGCGAAGTGGTGGAGCAGGCGATCAGCGACGGACGACCGGTCTATGGCGCCACCACCGGCGTCGGCGCCATGAAGGACGTGGCCTGGTCACCCGACGAGCTCGATGCCTTCAACCTCGGCCTCGTGCGGGCCCACCATTTCGGCACCGGCGACGCGTTCAACAACCAAACCGTCCGCACCGCCATGGCCATTCGCGTCAACATGGCGCTGACCGGCCGTGTCGGCTGCACCACCGACCTGGTGGAAGCCTATCTGGCGCTGCTCTCGGCAGACGTCGTCCCAGTGGTGCGGCGCACCGGCTCCATCGGCTGCGCCGATATCGGCCTCATGGGCCAGATCGGCGCCGTTTTGACCGGCGCGGGCGAAGCCGTGCTCGACGGGCGCCGCCAGCCGGCCGCCGAAGCCTTGGCTGCCGCCGGGATCCAGCCCTTCAAGCTCGCGCCGCGCGATTCCCTGGCCTCAATTTCCACCAATGCCGTCGGCTATGCCGCCGCTGCCCATGCCCTGCGCGAGGCTGCCGGCGCCGTGCGCGTCATGCTGGCCACCGCACTGACCACCGCCGGGGCGCTGGGCGCCTCCCGCGACCCCTGGAAAGCGGTCGCCCATGTCGGCACCGACCGCGAAGCGGGCATCGGCGCCTGGCTCTACTTTAACGCCAAGGGATGGGACTGGCCCGACGCCACCCATATCCAGGATCCGCTGTCGCTGCGCATGATGAGCCAGGTCTTCGCCACCGGGTTCGAAACCCTGGTCAAGGCGGGCGAGATCCTCCTCGCCGCCACCGGCCGCACCGACGACAATCCGGTGGTCGCCGGTGGGCAGGTGCTGACCTCGGGCGGCTCGCTCCCGCTCGACGTCACCGTATTCCTCCAGACCGCCCAACTGGGTCTCGCCCATATCGCGCGCAATTCGTTCAACCGCTGCGTACTGTTGGGCAACGGGCAGCGCCGCGGCCTGCCGGTCAATCTCGTGCAGCCCGGCGCCATCGCCACCGGCTTTGGCCCCATCATCAAACTGGCAGGCGAGCTGTTTGCCCGCGTGCTGACCATGACCAATCCCGTCTCCCTCACATCAATCGTGGTGGCCGGCGGCATTGAGGACGAAGCCACCTTTCTGCCCCTCGTCGTTGAGCGGCTCGAACGCCAGGTGCTGGCGCTCCGCCGACTGGCCGCGCTTGAGGCCATGCTGTCGGCGCAAGCCATGGACATTTCCGGCGACCAGCCTGGCAACGTCCCCGGCATCATCTATGCGCTGACGCGTCAGCATGCTGCCACCTATTGGCAGGATCGCCCGCTATCGGAAGAGGTGGAGGCCATCGAGCAGGCCCTGGCGTCCGACGCGCTGATGGATGAACTAATTTCTCACTCCACAATCATGGAGTTGGACGAGTTTTTCGCACTTGGCTCCGTCCGCTAGCATTTGCGGCCTAGCTCAAACGCACGAAAACGATAGGGTAGGGGTCTGCCGGGCCACACCCGCAACACTGGAGATACCCCCATGCGTCTGTTAACCAAGCTCCTGAGCGCTGCCGCCGCGCTCGCCATCACGGTCACCACTGCGCAAGCGCAGGTCGTTGTTTCGTCCAAGATCGACACCGAAGGTGGCGTTCTGGGCAACATCATCAAGCAGGTGCTTGAAGCCAACGACATTCCCGTCGAAGACCGCATCCAGCTCGGCGGCACCCCGATCGTGCGCGAAGCCATCACCGCCGGCGAAATCGACATCTATCCCGAATATACCGGCAATGCCGCCTTCTTCTTCGAGCGCGCCGAAGATCCGATTTGGAACGACGCGGCTTCTGCCTATGCTGAAGCCGCCAAGCTCGACTTCGACGCCAACCAGATCGTCTGGCTGTCGCCATCGCCCGCCAACAACACCTGGGCCGTGGCTTTGCGCAGCGACGTTGCCGAAGCCAACAACCTCAACACTTTCACCGAATTTGGCGCCTGGGTCGCCGGCGGTGGCGAAGTCAAGCTCGCCGCATCGGCAGAATTCGTGAACTCGCCGGCAGCCCTGCCCAAGTTCCAGGAAGTCTATGGCTTCACCCTGTCGCCCGATCAGCTCGTAACCCTGTCCGGCGGTGACACCGCAGCGACCATTGCCGCAGCCGCCCAGCAGACCAACGGCGTCAACGCCGCCATGGTTTATGGCACCGATGGCGGCATCGCCCCTTCCGGTCTCAAGGTTCTCGAAGACGACAAGGGCGTGCAGCCGGTTTACCAGCCCGCGCCCATCATCCGCCAGGAAGTGCTGACCGAATATCCCCAGATCGAAGAACTGCTAAAGCCCGTGTTCGAGGGCCTGACCATCGAAGTGCTGCAGGACCTCAACGGCCGCGTCCAGGTCGGCGGCGAAGCCGCTGACGCCGTCGCCACCGACTACCTGACCCAGGGCGGCTTCCTGAACTAAACCACGCGCGAAGGGGCAGGCTCATTCAGCCGCCCCTTCCTGCATGTGCCTTGCATCTGACGCCGAAGGTCCCCGATCCTCGGTGTCACCCCGGCCTTGAGCCGGGGCCCATCTTGGGATGGGCAAATCCGCCATGTGGCTCTGGCGGTCACCGCAGAAGTGCAGCAAGATCAAACCATCTCAGGATGGATCCCGGCTCAAGGCCGAGATGACACCGAGCATGTGGAAAGGGCAGGTCAACGCACATGAATGGAGTTGACGCCGCCACCCAGCCATCCCGACCCGCCTGGCTCGCGCTCGACAAGCTCGGCGTCTTGATCACCCTGATCGCCGCTGCCGGCGCCGCGCTGCCCTTTGCCCTCTTTCGCGCCAATCGCATCGTTCTGGGCGAACCACTCTCTGTGCTCGACGCCCTGCCAAGTTTCCCCAAGGGCGTACTGATCGGTGTGCTGCTGGTCGGCTTCGTCGTGGCGCTGCTGCGCTTCCCTGTTGCGGCAAAGCTCGGCGCCGGCTTCACCGTCCTCGCCGCCTTGTTCATCCTGATCGGAATGTCGGCCTCCTATCTCACGCCCGAGGGCGACACCTTTGCCCGCGTCTCGCCCGGCGCCGGCTTCTGGCTCCTGGTCCTGGCCTTCGCGCTCCTCGTCACCGACGGGCTGACCCGGCTGCGCCTCCAGCCCATGCTGCGTATCGTTATTCTCCTTGCTGTCGCCGCCGCCTTCGCCCTTCTGCTGTGGAGCGGGCTCTGGAACGGCCTGTCCATGCTCAAGGAATATGGGACCCGCGCGGCCGCCTTCTGGGCCGAAGGGCGCACCCATCTGGCGCTGGCTTTCGGCTCGGTGGCGCTCGCCGCCGTGGTCGGCGTGCCGCTGGGTATCGTGTGCTTCAAGGTCCGTCCCTTGCGCGCCGCCGTGCTCAACACGCTCAACATTGTCCAGACCATCCCCTCCATCGCCTTGTTCGGCCTGCTGATCGCGCCGCTGGCCTGGGTAGCGGCCAATGTCCCCGGCGCGTCGACCATCGGCATTTCCGGCATCGGCGCTGCACCGGCCATGGTTGCCCTTTTTGCCTATTCCCTGCTGCCCGTGGTTTCCAACACCTTAGTGGGCCTTCTCTCCGTATCGCCTGCCGCCGTCGATGCCGCGCGCGGCATGGGCATGACCGACCGGCAGCGCCTTCTGGCTGTCGAACTGCCGCTCGCCTTTCCGGTGATCCTCACCGGCATTCGCATCGTTCTGGTGCAGAATATCGGCCTCGCTACCATTGCCGCGCTGA
>CAKTFF010000248.1 GCA_934553185.1 uncultured Devosia sp. | reverse complement strand
GCTCGGAAGCGGCCTGGCAGGCTGCCGAGGCGGGCGCTACGGTCATCGTGCACGAAATGCGCGGGGTGAAGCCCACCGACGCCCATTCGACCGACAGTTTCGCCGAGCTCGTCTGCTCAAACAGTTTCCGCTCGGACGACCATGAACAGAATGCCGTCGGACTCCTGCATGAAGAGATGCGGCGCCGCAACTCGCTGATCATGCGTGCGGCCGACCAGCACAAGCTGCCCGCTGGTGGCGCGCTGGCTGTTGACCGGCATGGCTTTTCCGCCGAAGTCACCCGCGCCATCCACAATCATCCCAATATCACCGTGATCCGGGAAGAAGTGGCTGGCTGGCCACCCGAGGACTGGCAGAACGTCATCATCGCGTCGGGGCCACTGACCTCCCCTGCCCTTGCAGCCGCGATCCTGCAAAAAACCGGCGAAGACGCGCTGGCGTTTTTCGATGCCATTGCGCCGATCGTGCATTACGACAGCATCAATCACGACATTGCCTGGAAGCAGTCCCGCTATGACAAGGCCGGGCCGGGCGGCACTGGCGCCGACTATCTCAACTGCCCAATGGACAAGGACCAGTACTTTGCCTTCGTGGAGGCGCTGAAGACGGCGCCGCTGCACGAGTTCAAGGACTGGGAACATGTGCCCTATTTCGATGGATGCCTGCCCATTGAGGTGATGGCCGAGCGGGGCGTCGAGACGCTGCGGCACGGGCCAATGAAGCCGGTCGGGCTGACCAATCCGCGCAATCCCACCGTCAAGCCTTACGCCATCGTCCAGCTTCGGCAGGACAATGCCCTGGGCACGCTGTGGAACATGGTCGGCTTCCAGACCAAGATGCGTTACGGCATTCAGGCGGAGATCTTCCGCATGATCCCTGGGCTCGAGAACGCACAGTTCGCCCGGCTGGGCGGACTGCATCGCAATACCTTCCTCAATTCGCCAAAGGTGCTTGGGCCCGATCTCAAGCTCAAGGCCGACCCGCGCATCCGCTTTGCCGGACAGGTCACCGGCGTCGAGGGTTATGTGGAAAGCGCGGCCTGCGGCTTGATCACCGGTCGACTCGCTGCCGCCGAAGCGCGGGGCGAAACCATCGCCGTCCCGCCCCTGACCACGGCGCTCGGGGCGCTAGTGGCGCACATCACCGGCGGCCATATCGAGGCGGAGGGCTATAGCGGCGCCCGCTCGTTCCAGCCGATGAATGTCAATTTCGGGCTGTTCCCCGAGGTCACGATCACTCGGCCCGAAGGGGTGGCCCGCTGGCGTGGCAACGACAAGACCGTCGCCAAGCGGCGGGCGATCACCTCGCGGGCGTTGGTGGATTTGGAAGCCTGGGGGTAAGGGGCCCTACCGCCCGCCTTTTATCCCCCACCACATCAGCCGCGCTATCTTGCGCCAGTCGGGCTCATCCACCACCGGCTCGAACACTGAGCCGCGACGGCGGTTCAGTGCGGCAAGTTGCGGCTTGAGGAGGGCGATGGAGGCGAAAGCAGGCTTGAGGTGCGCTGGCACATCGGCAATGGCCCGCTCGGCCTTGCCGAGATGGTCAGCCGCCAGTTCACACAACTGACCAATGGCCTCATGGAGGCCATCGCTTTCGGTGCGTGCAAAAATTTCGCCTTCTGCAACGCCGTTGGCGGCGAACACCGACCAGGGCAGCATGATGCGCCCCTGGGCAGAAACCGGGCCAAAGGAACGCAAGTGCCCGATCAGGGCATGCGCGACGCCAAGATGACCAGCGGCATCGCCTGATTCGACAATCTTGCCGTTGTTGAGGATCATCGAGGCAAGCTGATAGAGGGTCGATACCGTTTCGCCCGCATAGCCCTCGAAGGTTTCGAGATCGGGCATGGGGTCGTCATAGAGATCGAAGCGCCGAGCGGCCACGAGGCGCAAAAGCGTGCCGGCGGGAATGTTGTAGCGCGCGGTGGTTTGCAGCAGCGCATCAGCCACCGGGTTCTGCCGGACGGCGCCATGCTCGTCGCCCTCGATGGCATCGCTCCACCATTGCAGCCGAATCTCGCCGGGGGCCGGGTTGGTGACGCGCTCGCGCACCGAAGCAACCTCGCTGTTAAAGGCATAAAGCGCCGTGACCGCATCACGGTGCTCGCCGGTCAGCACCAGGGTGGACAGATAACGGTCGCGATCATTGCCGCGCAGCGCTTCGGCGGCATGAGCGAAGCTGGCTGGCGCCATCTAACGGACCTTATCGACAGCGATCAGCGCTGCGGCTACCGCACGTTCTTCGGCGAGCAGAACATTGTAGGTGCGGATGGCGCCACCGGTATTGATCGCCTCCACGATGACCTGCCGCTCCCGCAGAGCTTCGCGCAGTTGGCGGGGGACGGAGGCGATGTCGGGGCCGATGCCGATCATCAGCACGTCGATGTCGCTCGCAGCGGCCAGAACCGGCTCCAGCGTTTCGAGCGTGATCTGGTCAGGCGTCTGGACATCCCAGGCGAACATGCCCTGCGGCAGGCATAGCAGGGAGCCGCGATGGGAGATGCCGGCAAAGCGGAAGCCCCCATTGCCATAGGCGTCGATGCCGACCTGCTTTGGGTAGAACCGCGCCTCAGTCACGCCCCACCTGCCCTAGACCGACGCGCCATTGGCGCCCTTGACCACGGCGGTATCCTCATCGGCGCGCGACTTCAGACCGAAGTTGATCAGGATCGGGCCGTTGACGATGATCGAGGAATACATGCCGACCAAGCACCCAAAGGTCATGGCGATGGTGAAGCTGCGGATCACCTCGCCACCGAACAGCACCAGCGGGATCAGCGCCAGGAACACGGTGAACTGGGTGATGGTGGTCCGCACGATGGTCTGGTTGATCGACAGGTCGATCAACTCTGGCAGTGGCATCTTGCGATGCTTGCGCAGGTTTTCGCGAATGCGGTCGGAGATAACCACCGTCTCGTTGAGCGACAGGCCCACCAGCGTCAGCACCGCGGCGATGGAGGTCAGGTTGAATTCCAGCCCCGTTATGGAGAAGAGCCCGATGGTCATGATGATGTCGTGCGTCGTGGTGGTGATCGCCGCCAGCGCGAACTGCCATTCGAAGCGGAACCATACATAGATCAGGATCGCACCCAAGGCGACGAGCACCGCGATGGCACCCTTCCAGGCCAGCTCGCCCGATACCGTGCCGCTCACAGCCTCGGTGCTGCGGATCTGGTAATTCTCGGTGGCGAGCGCATCGCTGATCTTGGCGACGGCCGCTTGGTCGGCATCCTGCCCGCCCTCCTGCGCCTGGACGCGCACCAGCACGTCCTCTGGTGTGCCGAAGCCCTGCACCTGCACTTCGCCCAGCTCCAGCCCGTCGAGGAGTTCGCGCACGCTGCCGACATCGGCCGGGCTGCCCTGGTGCTGGATGACGATGGCGGTGCCGCCCACGAAGTCGATGCCCAGGTTGAAGCCCTTGAAATAGGCCGAGCCGATGGACAGGACGCTCGCCACGATGGAGAAGGCGATCACGTAGCGGCTGATCTTCATGAACGGGATGTTCGTCCCGTCCGGAATGAAGCGGAAGTGCTGGATCTTGAGCGTCTGGGGCCGTGCGCGCCGATACCACAACCCCACCAGATAGGACGTGACGGTGTAGGAGGTGAACAAGGACGTCAGGATGCCGAGCGCCAGCGTCACGGCAAAGCCCTGCACCGGGCCCGAACCGAGGAAATACAGGACGATGGCGGCGATCAGCTGCGTCAGGTGCGAATCGATGATCGTGCCCCAGGCGCGCTCAAAACCAGCCTGAATGGACTGGATCGGCGACTTGCCCGCCCGCTGCTCCTCGCGCATGCGCTCGTAGATGAGGACGTTGGCGTCCACCGCCATGCCGATGGTGAGGACGATACCGGCGATGCCGGGCAGCGTCAGCGTCGCCCCCAGCATGGAAAGCGCGCCGAAGATCAGGATGATGTTGAGCACCAGCGAGATGTTGGCGAACACGCCCCACAACCCATACGCCGCGACCATGAAGGCGATCACCAGCACGCTGGCGACGATGCCGGCGGTCAAGCCATAGCGGATGGAGTCCGCGCCAAGGCTCGCGTCAACCGTGCGTTCCTCGACGATGTCGAGCGAGGCCGGCAAGGCGCCGGCGCGCAGCAAGACGGCGAGGTCGTTGGCCGACTGGGTGGTGAAATTGCCCGAGATCTGCCCGGTGCCCTGGGT
>CAKTFF010000247.1 GCA_934553185.1 uncultured Devosia sp. | reverse complement strand
GGCACGGGCGCTTTGGTGGTTTTCGGGCTTCTGGTCGCCTTCACCATCTCGCAACTGGGCAGCTAAGGCGGGCTGTTAAGTGCGTTGACCCCTCCCGACGGGGAGAGGTCAGACTGGTCGGCGTTTTACTGAGCGGGGGCTTCTGCTGCAGCGTCGGTCTGGGTCTGTGCGTCCACGGCGGCCTTGAGATCGGCGTCGGGGATCTCGACCGTGGTCTGGGCCATCAGGTCTGCGACAATGCCGTCAAAGGTGGTCATCAGCAGCTGCTGCTGGAGCTGGGGGGCAACCTCTTCAAAGGCGGGCGGGGTGGAGGCGCGCTTTTCCTCAAGGCGGATGACGTGCCAACCGAACTGGGACTGAACCGGGTCGCTGACTTGGCCCACATCGGTCAGGGCAAAGGCTGCCGTTTCAAACGGCGCGACCATCATGCCCTTGCCGAAAAAGCCCAGATCACCGCCATTGGCGGCGCCGGGATCGATCGATTTTTCCTTGGCGACGGTGGCGAAATCAGCCCCGCCGTCGACCTCGGCCTTAACTTCATTGGCCTCTTCCTCGGTTTCAACAAGGATATGGCTGGCGCGGATTTCATCTTCCGGCACGAAGTCGGCGATCATGGTGTCGTAGCTGGCGCGGACGGCTTCTTCGGTCACTGCATTGGCTATGGATTCGGCGAAAAAGGCCCGGCGCAGGGAGCGGTCCTCAAGATAGGCGAGACGCTGCTGGAACAGGGGCGTGTCGGCCATACCAGCCGCGCGGGCAGCCTCCGCCATGACCTTCATGTCGATCACCACGCGCAGCAGGAACGGCTTGCGCTGCTCTGCCGGCATCTGCTGAAGTTCCTGGGTCAGGTCCTCGGCAGCAAAGCTGAGATCGGCTTCGGTGATGGGCTCGCCGCCAACCGTTGCCACCACGGCATCGGGAGACACAGGCGCTGGCTCGGCTGCGGGTGCCTCAGCGGTCGGAGCTTCAGTTGCCGGTGTTTCGGCGGGAGCCGCTGCGTCTTGGGCAAAGGCGGGCGCCAAAGCGGTGGCGGTCATCATCAGCGCAAGCAGGCTGGCGGTGCGCGAAAAACGCGCGGGCAGAAGTGTCATGGAATCTGTCTCCTTGGCCGGCGCTCCCTGGCGCGCCCTGGCTGGTTGTAGGTCGGCACGCCTCGGTGTCTGCGGCGTTCGATCATGGCCGTCCCACGGGAAACGGGCTAAAATGTGCCGTGCTCGGGCTTGTGAGCGACCAGGAGGCGAAAACCCGTTTCTTCCCCGGTTCCGGGCAGGGCGAGCGGAGGTGTCGCCCATTTCGCCAGCGTTGACAAGGGATGGGTCCGCTCTTACATCTCAGCCGCTTTTCCGCCCAAAGCGGGAACAATCAAACGATAAGCCCCGAAAGGCTTCCTCATTGCGTCGACGCGGCCGAATGGTCCTATTCCGCACCTCCCAGCCCGCCCCGATGAGTTACACAAGGACCTGACACATGGCATTTGCCTCGCTCGCCCGGCGGATATTCGGCTCACCCTCCGACCGGCACGTGAAGCGCTTCCAGCCAAAGGTTTCAGCGATCAATGCGCTCGAAGGTGAGCTGGAGCGCCTGAGTGACGAGCAGCTGGCGGCCCGCACCGCCGAGTTCAAGGCGCAATTGGCTAACGGCGCCGATCTCGACGACTTGATTGTGCCCGCTTTTGCGACGGTCCGGGAAGCGGGCAAGCGCGTGCTGGGCATGCGCCACTTCGACGTGCAGCTGATCGGCGGCATGGTGATGAACGAGCGCGGCATCGCCGAAATGCGCACCGGCGAGGGCAAGACGCTGGTGGCGACGCTCCCCATGTATCTCAACGCTCTCACTGGCGAAGGCGCGCACCTGGTCACGGTCAACGATTACCTGGTCAAGCGCGACGCCGCCTGGATGGGCCAGATCTACAATTTCCTGGGTCTGTCCTGGGGCGTCATCGTGCATGGCATGAGCGATGCCGAGCGCAAGGCAGCTTACGCGGCCGACATCACCTACGGCACCAATAACGAGATGGGCTTCGACTATCTGCGCGACAACATGAAATATACGCGCCAGCAGATGGTGCAGCGCGGCCATGCTTTTGCCATCGTCGACGAAGTGGACTCCATCCTTATCGACGAGGCCCGCACGCCCTTGATCATTTCGGGTCCGTCCGATGATCGCAGCGATCTCTACACCAAGATCGATGCACTGATGCCGATTATCGGGGAAGGCGATTTCGACCTCGACGAAAAGCAGCGCGCCGCCACCTTTACCGACCAGGGCATCGAAAAGCTCGAAGCGCGTCTCGCCGAAGAAGGGCTGCTCAAAACCGGCTCGCTTTATGACGTGGAAAACGTCGCGCTGGTGCACCACGCCAATTCGGCGCTGCGCGCGCACAAGCTGTTCCGCAAGGACAAGGACTATATCGTGCGCAACAACGAGGTCGTCATCATCGACGAATTCTCGGGCCGCATGATGCCGGGGCGCCGCTATTCCGAAGGGCTCCATCAGGCGCTGGAAGCCAAGGAAGGCGCCAAGATCCAGCCGGAAAACCAGACACTGGCTTCGATCACCTTCCAGAACTATTTCCGGCTTTACAAAAAGCTTGCTGGCATGACCGGCACGGCGGCGACGGAAGCCGAAGAATTTGCCGACATCTACAAGCTCGACGTGGTGACGGTGCCCACCAACGTGCCGGTGCAGCGCCGGGACGACGAGGACGCCATTTTCCGTACGGCGGCAGAAAAGTTCGATGCCATTGCCGAGCTGATCAAGGAGTGCAACAGCCGCGGGCAGCCGGTGCTGGTGGGCACGACCTCGATCGAAAAGAGCGAGATGCTGGCCGATTTGCTGCGGGCCAAGAATGTCGGCTCGATGAATGTGCTCAATGCCCGTCACCACGAGCAGGAAGCCTTTATTGTCGCCGATGCGGGCCTGCCAGGCGCTATTACCATCGCCACCAACATGGCCGGCCGCGGCACCGATATCCAGCTGGGTGGTAATCTTGAGATGCGCATCACCAAAGAGGCCGAGGGTCTCGAAGGGGATGCGCGTGAGGCCAAGATCGCCGACATCAAGCGCACCATTGCCGAAGACAAGGCTAAGGCTCTTGCCGCCGGCGGGCTGATGGTGATCGGCACCGAGCGGCATGAGTCCCGCCGGATCGACAACCAGCTGCGCGGCCGTTCCGGGCGTCAGGGCGATCCGGGCCATTCGGCCTTCTTCCTGTCGCTGCAGGACGACCTCATGCGCATCTTCCCGGTGGATTCGATGGATTCCATGTTGGGCAAGCTCGGGCTCGAGCAGGGTGAATCGATTACCCATCCCTGGGTCACCAAGGCGATCGAGCGCGCGCAGGGCAAGGTCGAGGCGCGCAACTTCGACATCCGCAAGAACATCCTCAAATACGACGACGTGATGAACGATCAGCGCAAGGTGATCTTCGAGCAGCGTATCGAGCTGATGGATGCCGAGGATGTCAGCGAGACGGTGGTGGAGATGCGCCACGATGTGGTGCACAACATCGTGGGCAAGGCTATCCCGCCTCGCTCCTATCCGGAGCAGTGGAATGTGGAGCAACTGCAAAGCGCTGCCAAGACCTATCTCAATATCGACGTTCCCGTCGCCGCCTGGGCCGCTGAAGAGGGCATCGACGCAGAAACCGTCACGGAGCGGCTGATCGAAGCCGCCGATGCCAATTCAGCCGAAAAGGAAGCGCGCACCCTCGCCGTGATGGAGGCGGCGGGGCAGGGCAATCCAACCATCATGCGGCAGGTGGAAAAGTCCATCCTCCTGCAGTCCATCGATGGGCTGTGGCGCGAGCATCTGGTGACGCTCGATCACCTCAGCAAGGTCGTGGGCTGGCGCGGCATCGCCCAGCGCGATCCGCTCAACGAATACAAGCAGGAAGCCTATGAGCTGTTCCAGGGGCTCCTCGCGAACCTGCGCGAACTGGTGACCACCCAGCTCAGCCATGTGGAACTGCAGCCCCGTCCGGTTGCGCCGCCTGCACCCGATCTCAGCCGCTTGCAGGAAACCCATATCGACCCGCTTACCGGAGAAAACGATGCTGGTGGCGGGGACACGATTGCCGACTCGCTGGGCGCCACAGGAAGCGACCCATCGCTCAAGCCGATCGATCCGGCTTTGCTGGTGGGTGTGTCGCGCAACGCGCCGTGCCCCTGCGGATCGGGCAAGAAG
>CAKTFF010000246.1 GCA_934553185.1 uncultured Devosia sp. | reverse complement strand
CAGCCACTGATCGCGCCAGCGCATCGGCAAAGGCGTCGAAGTCTTTGGGTTCACTGAAGCCGAGATCGGCCTCGATGGTAAAGGTGAGGAGACGCTGTCCCGCACTTTCGGCAGCACCGCGCATGCGGGTCACCTCCCGCACCACCGCACCGGCGGCCTGCACGAGATGCGCGGCGGAATAGCTGTCCTGGCTGGCAACCGAGGGGGGAACCAGCATGGCTGGGTCCAGCACAAAACTGTCGGCAGCAGCAACGAGCACGCGCTCCACAAAGCCGCGCCGCACCCGCTCCTCGGCGAGTTGAACCAGACCTGCCTCTTCCAGCGCGCGCAGATGGTAGCCGATCTGCTGGCGGGGCATGTCGAGCTGCCGGGCCAGCATGGCGGCCGATGCCGGCTGACGCAATGCCGAAAGCAGGCGTCGCTTCACCGGGTCAAGGGCGAGAAGCGCCTGTTCGGCCTCGTCAATCAAGAGGGTTTCTGGACTAGCCTTCATGCCCTCTTCTAACAATAGACAAATATAATTGTCAATTCAGGTGTGGTCTTGATGGCAGTACGCAGAATTGTTGACGTAGTCGCCGTATCCTGCTCAATCCATTGCCAGTGGCCGCAGAATGGAGGAAACCCGTCGCGGCCTTGGCGAGGGAGGAGTGCATGCAGCTATTTGCCTGGATCATCAGGGGCATCAGCGCCATCAACCGGGTCGTCGGGGAAGTGCTGTCCTGGCTGGCACTGGTCTGTGTCCTGGTCTGTTTCACCGTGGTTGTGCAGCGCTACTTCTTCAACACCTCCACCCTGTGGATGCAGGACCTCTATGTCTGGGTAAGCGGCGCCATGTTTACCGGCGTCGCCGGATTTGCCCTGCTGCGGGATGATCATGTGCGCGTGGACATTTTCTATCGCCCCGCTTCTCTCAAGCACAAAGCCGTCGCCGACCTGTTCGGCGTTATCGTTTTCCTGCTGCCGTTCACCTTTATCGTGTTCCAATATGGCTGGCCGGCGATCCGGCGCTCGTGGGGCTTTTTTGAAGCTTCGGGCAATATCGGCGGCATGCCGGGCCTGTTCATTCTCAAGACCTTCATCCTTGTATTCTGCGTTCTCATCGCCTTGCAGGGCATAGCCATGGCGCTACGGGCAATATTGGTGCTCGCCGACCGGGAGGCATTGCTGCCGCACCATCTGCGCTACAAAATCGAAGCCGAGCCGGAGACTGCCCTGTGAGCCCCATACTGATCGGCGAAATTCTTGCCTGCCTGATGTTCGTGGGCGTCATCGGCGTCCTCCTGATCGGCTTCCCGGTTGCCTTTTCGCTTGCCGGCACCGCTATGATCTTTGGCGTGATCGGGTGGTTGCTGGGTGTGTACGATCCCTCCAATTATGGCTCACTGATCGGCCGCTATGTGGGGCTGATGACCAGCGAGACGCTGGTTGCCGTGCCCCTGTTCGTGTTCATGGGCGTGATGCTGGAGCGATCCGGCATTGCCGAGCGACTGCTGCTGACCATGGGCAAGCTGTTCGGCAACCTGCGCGGTGGCCTTGGCATGTCGGTGATCATCGTCGGCGCGCTGCTGGCGGCGTCCACTGGCGTGGTCGGCGCCACGGTGGTCACCATGGGACTGATCTCGCTGCCAGCCATGCTCCGGGCCGGCTACGATCCAAAGCTCGCCACCGGTGTGATCTGCGCCTCGGGCACGCTGGGCCAGATCATTCCTCCGTCCACTGTGTTGATTTTCATGGGGGACATGCTGGCGGGTATCAACGCCCAGGTGCAGATGGAACAGGGCAATTTCGCTCCCGAACCTGTGTCGGTTGGAGCCCTGTTCGCGGGCGCCCTGATCCCCGGCCTGGTGCTCGTGGGACTTTATCTGCTCTGGGTCGCGATCAAGGCCTATATCGACCCAAAATCGGCTCCGGCCACGCCGGTGCCGGACGCTGAAAAGGCGGGGCTTCTGCGCGAAGTGATGGTTGCGCTCGTGCCACCGCTGCTGCTGATCCTGGCCGTTTTGGGCTCGATCCTGGGCGGCATCGCAACCCCAACGGAAGCTGCCTCGGTGGGTTCGGTCGGCGCCATGATCCTGGCCATCGCCAACAGGAAGTTCGGGCTCTCCATTTTGCGTGAAGCGGTTGTATCGACGGCGACGATCACCTCCATGGTGTTCATCATCCTGTTTGGTGCCGCTGTGTTCTCCATCGTTTTCCGCATGATGGGCGGCGACAACCTGGTGCATGAATTCCTTAGCAACATGCCAGGCGGTGCGATCGGCGCCACGATCATCGTCATGTTCATCATGTTCCTTCTTGGCTTCATCCTGGACACCTTCGAGATCATTTTCATCGTGATCCCGATTACCGCACCCGTGCTGCTGACGCTTGGAGTCGATCCGATCTGGCTGGGTGTCGCGGTGGGCGTGAACCTGCAGACCAGCTTTCTGACACCACCCTTTGGTTTTGCCCTGTTCTATCTTCGCGGTGTCGCGCCACCCAGGGTGACCACCGGCATGATCTACCGGGGCGTGGTTCCCTTCGTCATCCTGCAGATTGTGGGACTGGCGATCCTGTTCCTGTTCCCCCAACTGATCACCTGGCTGCCCGGCCTGCTCTACTAGGGCCAAGCATAAGCCAAACGAAAAAGCCCGGGGGTAACCCGGGCTTTCTTTTTGCGGTCGTGCTGGATTTGCTTACGCGAAGGTGATGTACTTCTCGCGGGCTGCAAGGAAGGGCATGTCGGTGCCTTCGGTGCGCTGACGCAGGAGGTTGAAGGCCGACACAAAGCTTTCAGCCGTTTCCTTGGTGAGTGGATCGCCGCCCTCGCGGATTTCGGCGATCAGTTCCATGGATGCCTTGGCACCGGCTTCGACAATCTCCTCGGGGAAGCGGCGAACCTGAACGCCATGCTCGCTGACCAGCGCATTGAGGGCGCGCGGATCGTTGGCATACATATCGGAAGCGACCTGGTCATAGGCCGATTGCGAACAAACACGCACGATTTCCTGCAGGTCTTCCGGCAATTCGGCGAACTTGGCCTTGTCCACCACCAGTTCCGTGGCGAGGCCCGGTTCAACAAAGCTTGGGAAATAGTAGTTCTTGGCGATCTGGTAGAAGCCCAGCGCCAGATCATTGTATGGGCCGACAAATTCGGCGGCATCCAGCGTACCCGACTGGAGGGCCGCAAAGATTTCGCCGGCGGCGAGGTTGGTCACCGACGCGCCAAGCTTTGCCCAAACCTGGCCGCCAAGGCCGGGCGTGCGGAAGCGCAGACCCTGGATGTCGGCAACGCCGGTCAGCTCGTTGCGGAACCAGCCACCCGCCTGCGTGCCGGTATCGCCCGAAAGGAAGCCCTGCAGGCCGAACTGGTCATAGACCTTGTCCCAGATTTCCTGGCCGCCGAGATAGCGCACCCAGGCGGTGAGCTCGCGATTGGTCATGCCAAAGGGCACGCCGGTGAAAAAGCTCAGGGCCTGGCTCTTGTTCTGCCAATAGTAGGGCGTGCCGTGGCTCATCTCGGCCGAACCGTCGATCACGGCGTCAAGCGCCTGCAAGCCCGGCACCATTTCACCGGCCGAGAACACCTGAACGGTGAGGCGCCCACCCGAAGCCTTGGTGATGCGATCGGCCAGAGCCTGGGCACCGACACCGAGCCCCGGGAAGTTTTTCGGCCAAGTCGTTACCATGCGCCAGGTGATGTTGCCCTGGGCAATGGCCGGTGTAGCCAAGGTCGTTGCCGCAGCCGCGCCGATGGTGGCAACGGACGCCGACTTGAAGAATTCACGTCTTTTCATTTGGTCCTCCCGTGGATCGCATGCCCGGTGCTTGCGATGCCGATGCTCTCGCCCCGCTGGGTCCGCATCAGTTGGCGCTAGAAAAGCAATGCCACGCCCATCTGTCCAGCATGTTGTTGCGGGTCCTCAACAATTCCGCCCCGGTCCCCTCCTGCTTTTTGTACGGCTTGGTCGGGAACTTACCCCTCCAAGCGGGTGACGAGACCATTTTGACGCGGCAGTTCCCCAGCGGGGGATAGCCTTTAGCTCGCCCGCTAAAGGGAAGGTGCGTTACGGGGCGGAATGTCGTTGCTGTAGATGTTGTGGAGCCCGACATTGCCGACGTCGCGCTCGCCGCACAGCGCCATGGTGGTGTCGAGCTCCTTGCGGATGATGTCGAGCACGCGGGTGACGCCCGCTTCGCCGCCAGCGCCCAGGCCATACAGCATCGGGCGGCC
>CAKTFF010000245.1 GCA_934553185.1 uncultured Devosia sp. | reverse complement strand
TGAAGCACCGTGCAGAAATATGATGTGAGCCATCGGCTGCCCCCCAAATTATCACAGTTAGCTCGCGTTCATGACCATCAAGCGAATACTCGGCCTCGGCAGCTCCAATGCTCCATGAGGTAGAATAGCTGCCTGTACGCTACCACCCCATAGTAGCCTCTCGCTCGTCGCGGTTCACGCTGCCCGTCTCTGGTTTGTCAGCACATCATTCCAATCAGCACCGAGATCGTTTGGCAACGCGACTTGCACCATCAGTTCTGCTTTGCCCTGTACCTTTCGGGAGAGACGGTGCGCCAAGTTGAACGCGGCTTGCTGCCCTCGGTAGTTTAGATCCGCGTCACCAAACACGACGATGTTGCGTACGCCCTCTGGCGGCTCCCATGTCTCTAGCCTGCCAGCGTTTAGTGCTGCCCAGCATGGAACGCCGTATAGCGAAGTGGCTGACAAGGCAGTCTCGACCCCTTCGGCAATGCCCAGTGTGTTGTCGTGCGCGGCGAGTCGTACCGCACCCCCCTCGGGCAACGTCCCGGTGTTCCACCGCGATGTTTCCAAATCCGTCACCTTTCTGCCGTCCACGGTAAGAAACGTTCGCTGGATGCCCGCTAGATCACCATGGATGTCCACAAAGGCTGAGATTAGGGCCGGCATGGATCGCCCAGCGAAAACGGTCTGTGGGATGAGACGGAGCGCGCGGGTGGCGCGATAGGCACCGACACGTGATCGCAGATAGAGGTCTGCCGGGTCACCGGCCTTGATCGGTTGACCAGCGCGCCAGTAGCCCAGCATCTGCTCGTACCGGTCACGAGCGGCTTGTTCGTTGTCCACATTTTCGTTGGCAGTCGGGCGAGGTTGGGAGTCCCGGCCGATCACGCTTTCTATGAGCTTGGCAGCCTCGGGGAAGCCGCAGCCCTTAAGGTCCATCAACAACGAAACACCACTGCCCGCGCTGCCGGCGGCTTTGTCGTGTTCGCCACCGTGCCCCTGGTTACATATCCAGCTGCCAGACCCGTTCTTATCGTCGAAACGAAACCTGTCCTTGCCGCCACATATTGGGCAAGGGCCATGCTTATTGGTGAGGGTCTTAGCATCGACGCCAAGCGCCGGCAGGATCTCCCTCCAGCGGCCGCGGGCTCGTTCGGACAGGTTAGCCATTTGCCACCTCCCGCTGCTGCTTTTCCCGAAGTTTGGCAAACCGGATTTGACCGGCCTTGACGAAGTTGGCGCACTCCTTATCGGGCGCTCTGGGCGTGTCCATCATGCCGCGAGGCCATACTCCGAACTTCTCACGGTACTTGTTCGCAGCCCAGCCCTCGGCATAGCCCCGTTGCTGACGGTACCATTGCAGTCCGCTCCAGAAACGCTGCTTGGTGCCATGGTCGGCCTTAGCCTTGCCACCGGCTACTTGGACCAGCGTTCCGGCTTTAGTCTCGACATCCTCTCGCCGTTCTGGAGCAAACCCGCATTCCGGGCAGGCATGCACCCCCGCGGGCTTGAGGTAATGGCAGCTCGAGCATTCCTTGGGCAGCTTTTCGGGGCCCTCTTTCGCTTGCTGGGCCTTGGCAGCCGTTCGATCGCCTTTGTCGAGAAAGTCATGGTGGATCTGGTCTGCAAATCCCAGATTGATGGTGCTGTCGCTGTGGTCGAGGATCAGGCAATCCACCTTGCCTTCTGCAGTCCGGAGGCCCCGGCCAATGATCTGCACATAGAGGGTTTCTGACTTAGTGGGCCGGGCCAGGACGATACACCGGCAATCAACATCAACGCCGGTGGTCATGGTGCCGATGTTGACGATCACCTTGACCAAGCCATCGTTGAACGCCTGGCAAACCTGCCTGCGTTCCTCTCGGTCGGTGTAGGCGTCGATATAGCCGCATGTGACGTTGGCCGCGGTGAACTCGTCCTGCAGTTTACGGGCGTGGGCGCGGTTGACCGCAAAACACAGCGTTGGCCGGTTCTCCCCGAGCTGTAGCCATGTGGCGACAATATCCGCCGTAAGCTTGGGCTCGCTCATGGCATCTCCCAACTCGCCCTCATGGTAGTCACCAGCGACGGTGCGAACGCCAGTCAGGTCCGGGTGAGTTGGTGCAAATACACGGAACGGGGCAAGGAAGCCCCGCCCGATCAATTCGCGGGTCGTGGCGCCAATCACCAGATCATCGTAGTATTTGCCTAGCCCCTTGGTCCAAGGCGTAGCCGATAGGCCGATGAACGGCAGATCAGGGCACTGCTTCATCCAGGTGAAGATGGACTGGTGCATCTGGTGCGCTTCGTCCACTAGCACAAGGTCGGTGCCCGGAAACATGCGCCTGGCCAAGGTCTGAACGCTGGCGATCTGCACACGTGCTGCATAGTCGGTCAGCGGGTGGTCGGCCTGGATCACGCCGATGTCGGTGATGCCCTCCTGCCCGAAACGCTTGATCGTCTGATCTATGAGCGAAATGGCCGGGACGGTGAAACACACTCGTTTTCCCCGGTCCAAGGCAGATTGGGTGATGTGGGCGCCGATCACGGTCTTGCCAGAACCTGTCGCGGCCTGCAGCATCGGTCGCTTGTGCCCGAGAGCCAGGGACTGGCGCAGCATGGCAATGGAGCTGGTCTGATAGTCGTGGAGGGCTCTCATTGAACACCCCCACCGGCCCGGCGCAGCGGCAGGATGGTCGCCCCGCCTATGTGCCTCTTACTACTATCTACCCCTTGGATGGCTCCGTCTTGGATAAGCCTCTTATCCTGTTCATCTCCTATTCCCCGGAATGCGGTTCCGGTAGCGACGGAACCAGCTTCCGGTAGTAAATTTTCTCCAACCGGAATTTGCTTCCGGTAGCGGAGTGCCGAACGGGTGTCCCTGATCTGCTTGCGCGTAAGCATGAACTCTTGGCTCAGGCGCAATACGTAGATGTCCGAAATACGGCCTTTTGCCCCAGCACTACGGTGGCGTCGATCAACAACACCAAGCTCTGAGAGCAGCGCAAGTGCCGCCCGTACTGACCGGTCAGTGAGACCAGTCTCGCGGGCGAGGTAAGCTTGGGACGGAAATATCTTCCGCCCCTCACCGTGGAGGTATGCCAGCACTCCGAGAACCGACTTCATGGCATTGTTCGGGATGATCTGACGGCTGTACCAGTTGCGGGCTTCCCTACTCATCAGGCGCCCCCTGCAGGAGAGCTGCGACCTGGCCGGTGACGGTACCGTTCTCGATCTTGCGCAAGGCGGCATGCCACTGCTGGTGATGACTGCGGCAGAGCCATGTCACCACTAGTGGCGTGGCATAGTCCTCATGATGCGCTTCAACTCGGAAGCTACCGCACACTTCGCACCGGCCACGTTTCAGATCGCCGGTACGGAGGGCCTGGCGGACAGCGGCATGGGCCGCCAGCTTGTGACGGTTGCTATTGTTCCACCGGGTCTGAGCGGTTTCCGGTGCATCCGGCTGGCGCCGCGACCAGGTCTTGGCGCGAGTGAAGATGGAGCGCTCGGGATCGGCGCCACCGCGGCGCTTACCCAACATGGCGCACCTCCTGTCCGATGCCAGCGAGGCCGGCAACGGCATTGCATAGGCTGACAGACCACTGTGGGCAGCGGCGCTTGATCACCTTGCCGCCCTTGGTCAGTTCGGGCTCGTGCTGGAAAGTGGATTCGGACGGTTTACGGGTGTTGCGGCCTTTGGCCGTTTTCGTGTAGGAATGCAATTGGAAACCTATTCCGGGGAGCATATGGCCTGCCAGCCGCTCCCCTTTTTCGTGGGTTGCAGGATCAGGCGGCCAGCTTCGGAAGGCTATCGAGCCATTCCTTTTCTGCCTCTGCGGTGATAATGGTGCTCTTGCCGCGCTTAAGCGCCTTGATGCGGCCGGCCTTAAGCTCGCGATAGAAGCCTGAACGGCTCCACCCAACACGCTTGAGCCAAGCACTTAAGGGCCATGCTACAGGCTCCGGATTGCTCTGCATTTATCGTCTCCTTGGCATCGATGAGAATGCCATGGAGCATGGTGGTTGAAGCTGGCATGCACAGCCGATAAGGCCGCGAAAGGCCGATAATTCAATTACCGGCGGCGATAATCGCGCGCGCCTGAGCAAGCGCCTCTGTCGTATACTTCCGGACGGTGCTTTCGGCGCTATCGTAGCCCCGGCTCTCCAGCCAGTCAGCCATGATCGTTTCAACAGCCGCTTGGCTTTCCCACCCGGGCGCATCTTGGCCGGGCTCCATATTATTGCGGTAT
>CAKTFF010000244.1 GCA_934553185.1 uncultured Devosia sp. | reverse complement strand
CTATAAGGATGTTGGTAGATCATGAAGTTTGCGCACGCCCGGAGATTGAAGACCGTTTAGGTCTGAACTTGCGGGACGTGGAGACGCTTTGCGGCGTAGCACAGGGTTACCTTGACACTAAGGTAGTGACTGTTCAGTTCCGCCGGGGTTAGTGTGCTTTCCTTCGCTCATAGCGCTCTAGGCCTAGCCTACCAAATTTGCTCCAATGGAGCGGAATTGCTGGCGCAGCCCTCCGGAGGCTAGTCCCCCAGCCGCACCCACCGCCACATCCGCGTCACCCGCACTGGGCCTGGCCGCCGCAGCGCCAGCTGCCCTGCCTCGCCGGGCATGGGCGAGGTTAGCTTCACATAGATAAGATACGTCTTCCCGCAGCCCGAGCAGATAAAGGGAGGCTCGATTGCGTCGCGATTAGTTGGAGGTCGCTGGCGAGGTAGCGAACCAGCTTGCGATACAGGTTCCACCGGCAGATGATGATCTGGTTGCCGTCCGCGGCTGCGCAGCGGATCGTTTCGGATTGGATAGGGCGTCCGCCAGGATAGAACTGGTTCACGAGTGAGAGTGCCTTCCGGACGGCATCTCCAGCCCCCCTCACCCCCAAACCCACAACACAAACGGCATCAGGAAAAACACCGTCCAGGCGGTCAGCAAAATTGCTGGCGCATGCGAGGGAAAGACGTTGCCGGCGCGCTGCCGGTCTTCGAGGTGCCGGCGGCTGTCCTTGTCGGTGGCCAGCGTATAGGGCTGGAGGTCCTCCCGCGCATCGATCAGGGCCGCCTCGCGCTGGCGCCAATGCTGAAGAGCCTCGTGCGCGGCCCGCAATCCGGGCCGCGCTTCCCACACCAGAACGAAGCCGAGCAGCGCGAGAAACGGGGGCAGGGTGAGGGTGAACAGCGTCCGCCACTCCCCAAAGCTGCTGCTCAGCGCCGAGCCATAGGCGATCACGAGAAAGGACTGCGCGCTGATCAGCGCATTGAGCCGGCTGTTCAGCAGCCCGATCTCGGCGCGGATTTCGGAACGAATGGCGTTGAGCTCGTCGGTTGGCTGTTCGGTCTGGGACATCCTCCGCAAACGCTTCTGCGCCGCCTGGAGGTTCCCTCAGCCCTTCAAACGCAGCCCACCGGCGTCTATCCGCTCCCCTTGCGCTCCCCGAACAAACCTTCAGCTATGCCGCCGCTGCGTGGTGCCGACCGGACAGCGCCGCCAGCCCCCCCGTTGGCTCTGACCCGAAACAACAAACTTATCCCCGCCGCCTAGCGCCAGGGCATACTGCTCCGCGTTGCCCACATCAGAGCCCAGTCATGACGAGTGATGGTTGTGGGGATTGCCGGAGGAGGGGAGGTCGCTCCCCTTGTGCGGGTAGGAAGCTCGGCAGCCGCGCCTGCAATAATGGTCGCGCCTGAACCGGACCCGTTCGAAATCCCGGCTTGGTGGCGAGGCAATTGCCTCAAAACTATTTAATCATCGAGGCAAGCGCCTCGCCACCATCGCTCTGTTCAAACCCGCGTTCGAGGCGGCGCTTCAACACGTCTGGTGCTCAGCGCATCGCTTCGGCGGCCAGGTGCAGTCGCTCGGCGCTCAAATGCGTCCAGCGCTCCACGGCATTGGCTTCCGCCGCCTGCCCGCGCACATAGGCCTCGATCCGCGCCTGCCCGATCTCGTCCAGCAGGTGCCGGCACGGCTTCCACATGGCCCAATTGGGGTTGTGCATGCGCATGTGGAGACGGTCATGGACGATCTCGAAATGCACATTGGCCGACCGGGCCAGATCGAGGAATTCGGCGACGTCGCTGTCGAGTACTGTATCGGTGGGGGACATGGTGATTGCCTCGTATTTGATACAAATTTAATGCATCGTCCCGCCGGAGCGATCCCCCAAGCTCAAGTCATGGTTAACGGCCGGTTAACGCCAGATCGCAGTAGACGGCCTGTTAACCCAGGTATGTCCGGGAACACCGGCCTCCTTGTTTCGCGTTGCGGAGCAACACAGCAAGGAGACTTCGATGTTCTATTCTGACGGAAAACTCCAATACCCGGTCCGCGTCGACAGCCCCGATCCCCTGTTCGCCCGCGCCCTGCAACAAGCCATCGGCGGCGTGGAAGGCGAAATCCGCGTCTGCATGCAATATTTCTTCCAGGCCATGGGCGCTCGCGGCAATCCCAAATACCGCGACCTGCTGCTCAACACCGCCACCGAAGAACTCGGCCACATCGAAATGCTCGCCACCGCCGTGGCGCTCAACCTTGAAGGCGCGCCGGCAGGCCTGCGTGACGACATCGCCGCCGACCCCATCGCCAGCGCCGTCATGGGCGGCGTCAACCTCAAGAACATCCTCTCGGCCGGCATGTCCGCCATGCCCGTCGACTCCGATGGCGTCCCCTTCGACATGTCCCACATCTATGCCAGCGGCAATGTCGCCGCCGATATGCTGGCCAATGTCATGGCCGAATCCACCGGCCGCGTTCTGGCCGTTCGCCTCTACAACATGACTGCCGATGCCGGCATGAAGGACATGCTGCAGTTCCTGATCGCCCGCGACACCATGCACCAGAACCAGTGGCTCGCCGCCATCGAGGATCTGGGCGGCACTGAGGCGGTGTTCCCCATCCCCAACAGCCATCCCCAGGCCGAAGAAAAGCAGGAATTCAGCTACAGCTTCTTCAGCCACAAGCTGGGCGGCAAGCCCGCCGATGGCCGCTGGACCTCCGGCACGTCCATCGACGGCAAGGGCGAGTTCACCGTCGTCAACAGCGAACCGCTCGGCGACATCCCCAATCTGGGGGCGGCGCGTCCCAAGACGGGCGCCCAGGCCGAGCAGGTGGGCGCGTCCGTCTCGCCCACGCCCTGACCGACCAAGATCATCAAACGCCGCCATCCCTCAGGGTTGGCGGCGTTCACATATGCGTTTGACGCCCTGTTAAATGAGCAACGGCCCACGCCCAGGCCCGTTCTCTCCGCAGGGCGAAATGCCCAAGGAGGAAAATACAATGTCCCGCAATCTTTTGGCCGTCTCGACCGCAGCGCTCGTGCTTGGCCTCGCCACGCCAAGCTTTGCCCAGTTTACCCTGAACGGCACCGCCGGTCCTACTGACCAGACGGCCCGGCTCCAGGCTCATTGCGATGCCCTGGCGCAATCGCAGATGGGCTCGGCAACCGACAGCAGCTCCGCCGCCGCTGATCCGGCCGCTACGGCAACCGGCACGGATGCCAGTGCCACGAGCAGCGCTGGCACCGCCGCAACAACCGGCACCGATACGGCTGTTGGCGCCGGTGGCACTGTTGAAGGCGATATCGGCGTCGCCCAATCAAGCACAGGCGCCACAACCGAGACCACAACCAGTGCCGACACCGCTACCGGCAGCATGGCAACCGGCACAAACACCGCTGCGAGCGGCTCCACTGCGGCGGGCACCACGGCTTCTGGCGGCGCTCCGGTTGATTTCGCCACCTTGGACTTGGCTTCGGTCGACATCGCAGCTTGCCAGACCGGCGGTTTCACCGCCGCTTCAGGCGCAACCGGCACCGATGCATCGGGCGCGGCGACAGGCACCGTTGCTCCAGCCACGGGAACTGACGCCGGCACCACCCCAACCACCGGCACCGGGACGACGGGCACAATGGGCACCGACGCCACCTCGACGGGTGCTGGTGCCACAACGGGAATGGACGCAACCAGCGGCACGACGCCGGCGCCCGCGGCCAACTAGCCGTCTATCCGCCAGGCCGGCGCGAAAAAGTTGCGTCGGCTTTTTTCAACCAACAAGCGAGGTTATCATGAGCGCTGTTCCGCCAAAAACGCCACCCGACAAGGACGTCGCCTTTCTTGTTGACCAATTCGGCGTCGCACCGACCGCCGCCGCCGAGCTGATTGGCGGGAAAGGCAGCGAGGAAAAGCGCCTCCTTCAGGCCGAGTTCGCGCGCGAGCGGGAGATCAATCCACTGGCCGACGTCCCAACGCCTAGGCCGGCGCCCAATGAATGGGCCGGCGACGCCGACGAGGACATGCTCAAGCCCATTCTGCGCGACAACGACCGTCGCGGCGGAAGCTGATCGTCCCACCAATGCACAAAGGCAGCGGCGTCGATCGCCACTGCCCCTGATGCTTCCCGCTCAGGAATGCGCCGCCGCAACCGGCACCTGCGTAGCCTTGCCGGACCCACCAGACCGTGCCGCCGGCATATCCAGAAGCCCCGCAAACCACGGAATGGTGCGCGACAGTCCTTCGCG
>CAKTFF010000243.1 GCA_934553185.1 uncultured Devosia sp. | reverse complement strand
ACATCACGCGGAAGCGGAGGTCGTCGGTGGTATGGCCGACGGTGGCGAAATCGAGCTCCCACTTCTCGAACACGGCGCGCGCTTCGGCTTCCTTTTCCGGGTGCAGCACCATCAGCATGCGTTCCTGGGATTCGGAGAGCATCATCTCATAGGGCGTCATCTCGGTTTCGCGGACCGGGACCATATCGAGGTTCAGCTCGATGCCGAGGTCGCCCTTGGCGCCCATTTCAACAGCCGAGCAGGTGAGGCCCGCAGCGCCCATGTCCTGGATGGCGATGACGGCGCCGGTGGCCATGAGCTCAAGGCAGGCTTCGAGGAGGCGCTTCTCGGTGAAGGGGTCGCCGACCTGGACGGTGGGGCGCTTTTCCTCGATGTCGTCGCCGAATTCAGCCGATGCCATGGTGGCGCCGCCGACGCCGTCACGGCCGGTCTTGGCGCCGAGATAAACGACGGGGAGGCCGACACCTTCGGCCTTGGAGTAGAAGATCTTGTCGGTGTCGGCGAGGCCGGCGGCGAAGGCATTGACCAGTATATTGCCATTGTAGCGGGCGTCGAACTCGACTTCGCCGCCGACTGTGGGAACGCCAAAGGCATTGCCATAGCCGCCGATGCCGGCAACGACGCCGTTGACGAGATGGCGGGTTTTTTCATGCTCAGGCGCGCCGAAACGCAGGGCGTTCATCGCGGCGACGGGGCGGGCGCCCATGGTGAAGACGTCGCGCAGGATGCCGCCCATGCCGGTGCCGGCGCCCTGATAGGGCTCGATGAAGCTGGGATGGTTGTGCGATTCCATCTTGAAGACCACGGCCTGGCCGTCGCCAATATCGACCACACCGGCATTTTCGCCGGGGCCCTGGATAACGCGGGGACCGGTGGTGGGCAGGGTCTTGAGCCACTTCTTGCTCGACTTATAGGAGCAGTGCTCGTTCCACATGGCCGAGAAGATGCCGAGCTCGGTATAGGTGGGCTGGCGGCCGACAAGCGCAACGATTTTCTCCCATTCAACGGGCTTGAGGCCATGGTCGGCGACGAGTTGCGGCGTGATGTCGATATTGTTGTTGTAGGTCATCAGGCAGCCAGGAGCCCCGCAAACAATGGTTTTCCACCCTCGCCGCCATGAGCGGCTTCGACGTGGTTTTCCGGGTGCGGCATGATCCCGAGCACGTTCTTCCCATCGTTGAAGATGCCGGCGATGTCGTGCACCGAGCCGTTGGGATTGGTGCCGTTGGCATAGCGGAAGGCAATGCGGCCTTCGCCGGAGAGACGGGCCAGGGTCTCGCTGTCGGCAAAGTAGTTGCCGTCATGGTGCGCGACGGGGCAGCGGAAGGTTTCGCCCTGGCGATAGCCGCGCGTGAAGGGCGTGTCGACATTGACCGCTTCGAGGTCGACCTCGCGACACACGAATTTGAGACTGGTGTTGCGCATCAGGGCGCCGGGCAGGAGGCCCGCTTCGATCAGGATCTGGAAACCGTTGCAGACGCCCAGGACCTTGCCGCCGCGCGCGGCATGGTCACGGACCTTGTCCATGATGGGGGAGCGGGCGGCGATGGCGCCGCAGCGAAGGTAATCGCCATAGGAGAAGCCGCCGGGGATCACCAGGAGGTCCACCGCGGGCAAGTCCGTGTCCTGATGCCAGACCACATGCGGCGCCGTGCCGGAAACTTTGGTCAGCGCCGCGATCATGTCGCGGTCGCGGTTCAAACCGGGAAAGACGATGACTGCGGATTTCATCGGCTGGTTTCTCGCGATTGGGGGTGCGAGGCCCTTGTGCTGAGTCTTGCTCGAAAAGGCAAGGGCCGGGACTTTATATCCCGGCCCTGTTTGGTTGATGAGAAGCTCGTTTATTCAGCTGGTGTTGCTACCGGGTTTGACTGTGGCCTGGTGGTGCCGCGCAGGTGGGCCCAGGCGGGGCGCTCGAAGAGCCAGAGGCCAAGGCCAGTGCGCAGGACGATCCAGTAGAGCACCAGCGGCGAAACGATGGCGATGGCCATGGTGAGGAGGCTGAGCGTCGTGGGCTCGTCTATGCCAAGGCGGATAAGCACGGTGCGCGAGATGCCCAGCGGCAGCACGAAGGCGACGTAGATGATGAGCGATTTCGAGCCCATCCAGCGCAGCCAATCCATGAAGGGGAGCCGAGTGAGAAGGGCGGCAAGCACGCAGAGGGAAGCGGTGCCGACCAGCGCCAGGAGGAGGTGGACGCCGGGCAGGCCGGCCAGACCCATCACAGGGTGGATGGGGTGCATGGCAAAGCCGGGCGAAAACACCAGGGCGGCGTTGACGGCGGCCCAGGCGGCGAGGCCGGCGAGCGCCAGAGCTGGATGGTCGGCGGCCCAGGCGGCGAGGCGGAAGAGGTGGGGCGCCAGCACATGGCCGGCATAGAAGAAAACGAAGTATTCGCAGAACTGGTCGACCAGATAGCTGCCGGTGTGGATCGGGCTCATCTGGAGCAGCGCTGCGATGGCAAGGACCGGCCAGTGAGGGGCGCGCAGTTGGTGAAACAGCTTGCTTGCGGCGCTGACGACAGCGAGCATGTAAATGAACCACAGCACGCCATAGGGCTGCACCACGGCCCAGGCGGTCTGCTCAAGGGCGCCCACGGGATCGGTGCCGAGAAGGCCGACCTTGAAGATGATGTGGATCAGCGCCCAGAGCACGTAGAAGTAAAGGTAATGAACGACGCGGCGATCGGCATAGCTGCGCCAAGGGCGATCGATTACCTGGGACAGGAAGAGGCCCGAGATTAGAAAGAACTCGGGCATGCGGAACGGCGTGGCAAAGGCGATGAACCAGTGCAGCGCGCCGACGCCGCCGGTGTCCTCGCCCACGCTCGAGGCCGCATACATCATCACCACCAGGAAGATGGACAGGCCCTTGGCCATGTCCACCCAATAAAGCCGCTTAGCGGTTCCAGCCATCCAATGCACTCCTATCGCGAACTGGTGCGCAGCATAGCGGTAGGGTGCCATCGGAAAGGTAACGAGATGGGGATGGCGCAGGCAAAATGGAGGACTGGTCAATGTTTCGCTAAAGAAGCTCAGTCAATGCGATAGGCATCGAACCGGCCATTGTCGACATTGAGCTTGGTGGCCAGCAGGGTTGCTGTGCGACCGTTCTGCCCCAGGTGGTCGAGCACGGGTGTGCAGGCGGCGCAGATCAGCCAGTAGGCGCCGGGATGATCCACGAGGATGGGCGCGAAAGCATCGGGATAGTGGTCCCGCCAATCCAGCGGACCGAGCAGTTTGCCATTGTTGCCGTTGATCAGCTGTATGTTCTTGACGGCGGCAAAGGGCACGCCAGCCATGTCGGGCCAGGCAACCAGATCCGCCTCGGGGCGGAACGATGGGCCGGCATCGGCAGCGATCGTGTCATAAAAATCAGGATAGGCCCAATGGGGATAGCTGAAGCGTTGCACCAGGACAGAGAATCCAAACGCAAGCTGGGGCAGCAGCAGGCAGGCGAGGACCCATTGGCGTTCACGGGTGAGACCGGTCACCACGAGGGCCATAAAGCACAGCATGGTCATGAAGGCGTAGTGCCAGGGGAACTTGCCGTAGACGAGCGCGGTGCCGGCGGCGAAAACCACGAGCAGCACCAGCAAGGCGGCTAGGATGATGGTTTGGGTCCGCAGGGCAAAGATCAGCAGGGCGACCGTGATCACGGCGGTGATAGGATGGCGGCTGGGCGGCGCCATGCCGATCCAGGCCAGGTTGTTGACGATGCCGCCAAGGATGTCGGGGCCGCCGGCGCTCACCGTGGTGTTGCCAAGGCCGGAAACAACGGCTGAGGCGCCCCACAGCGCAGCCAGCAGTGTGGGCAGAATGAGACGACTGATCGGCGTGCCGCTGCGCCACTGCCAGACAAGCCAGAAGGCGAACAGAAAGCCGGCAAAGAAGTGGAAGCCGCAGGCAATGGCGAGGCACCAGGTGGCGGCTTGTTGGTGGCCGTTGCGGTCCAGCAGCAGCGCGCTCAGCAGCAGGGTGAAGACAGGGCCATAGGGGCGGAAATAAAAGCCCCAGGATTGCAGTACCACGTAGCTGAACAACATCATGACGAGGATGAGCGGCGTGCTGCGCAGAAGGCGCCAAAGAAGGAAAGCGTTGCCGATGGCCACAAGGGTGCTGAGATAGCGCGCCTGGGAGAAGTCGAGAACGCCGGACAGCAGGCGCAAAATCCAGTGCCAGAGCGGCGGGTGGCCTTCGCTGGGCAGGATGAGCCAGTCGATGGGTCGCGACAGGGATG
>CAKTFF010000242.1 GCA_934553185.1 uncultured Devosia sp. | reverse complement strand
GCGTAATCCCAAAAACGAACGATAAAACTGCGCGGCGCATGATAATCCCCAAGGCTATGACCGACCCAGCCTACGGTTCCCATCCTTAAGAAGGCAGATGCGAGCGCTCAAGCCTTAGGCGCGGCCGCCGTCGACGCTGAGGATTTGGCCGGTGATCCAGCCGGCGAGGTCTGAGGCAAGGAAGAGGACGGCATTGGCGATATCCTCGGGCGTGCCGAGGCGGCGCATATGGGTGCCCTCGATCAGGCGCTGCTGGCCTGCTGCGCCATAGCTTTCCCATTGCCGCTGCGTTGCCGGATTGGAAAGGACAAAGCCAGGCGCGACGCTGTTGACGGTGATGCCTTGAGGCCCCAGTTCGAGCGCGAGCTGCTTGGTGAGGCCCACAAGGGCATGCTTGGCCGCACTATAGGCCTGGATGCCGGTGAGGCTGGGGCGCAGGCCCGCACCGGAGGAAATGGTGACGATGCGGCCTGAGCCTTGCTCTTTCATGAAGGGCGCCACGGCCTGGGCACAAAAGAAGGCGGCGTCGACATTGGCTTGGAACAATTGCCGCCATTGGGTTTCCCCCACAGCTTCGAGCGGTTGCGCCACCTGGCCGCGCACGCCGCCTGCAGCGGTGACCAGAATGTCGATGCCACCAAAGACGCCGCCGATCGCCGCGATGGTTTGCGTGACGGCGGCCTGGTCGCTGAGATCGAGGACGTCGATCCGCTCGGCGCCGGCGGCGCGCGCTGCCTCGAGCCCCGTCGCATCCATGTCGAGGGCGGCGACCTGAGCGCCGGCCGCTGCCATGGCCCTAACGATCTGGCGGCCGATGCCCTGGGCTGCGCCGGAAACGATCACGCGTTTACCGGCAAAGTCGAACTGGGTGCTCATGGCGCCCATCCGTTTTCGATCAGCGCGCGGGTCTCGGCCACGGCGACCTCCCAGATGGCGTCCATCTCCCTGTCGGGGCGCTGGTAGTACCCGCCGAAATTGCCGTCGCCCAGCATGGCTTTCGCCCCCGCTGAGCCGAGAGTCTTGAGGAGGTCGAGATCGGCCATCGGCTTTTGTTCGCTGGGCATGTCCCGATCGGGGAGCCGCGTCCAGGGGAAGTTTTCCATCCACGAGGCATGCGAGGCGACGGGATCGATGTCCTGCACTTTGCCCATGGTCTGCGGCGCGCTCCACCAATTGTGCCAGCGGATGCGGCAATCGGGATGGGCGTTCAGCCATTCGAGCGCGGCGGTCTGTCCGGGGCTGTTGCCGCCATGGCCGTTAACGAAGAGGATGCGGCGAAAGCCGGTGGTGGCGAGGCTATCGAGCATGTCCACGATGATGCGCGCATAGGTGTCCATGCGCAGGGAAACGCTGCCCGGATAATTGGCGAAATAGGGCGTGATGCCATAGGCGAGAACGGGAAAGACCGGCACGCCGAGCGGGGCTGCGGCCTCCACCGCTACTTTTTCGGAGAGAATGGAATCCACGGCGTTGGAGAGAAAGGCATGCTGCTCGGTGGAGCCCAGGGGCACGATGGCGCGGTCGTCCGAGCGAAGGTAGCGCTCGACCTCGAACCAGTTCATTTCCGATATTTTCAATTCGCTGTTGTCCGGTTGGGGCAGGCGCCGCGCTTGACTCGGCAGCCCGGTTTGGGATGATTGTATTACAAGGTCTGGCAGGTGCTCTCGCGAAGCAAGCGGAAAATCACGGCTGGCACCCATTTGTTTCTACGAGCGATCAGCGAGTTTCTCCCCCTTATGGCCTCTCTCGTTATTCATGGCGGCGCCGGGACCATCCCGCGCAGCAGCTTCACGCCCGAAGGCTATCAGGCGGCGCGGGACGGATTGCGTGACGCGCTGCGCGCCGGCTGGGCGGTGCTGAACGGCGGCGGGCTGGCGCTCGATGCCGTCGAGGCGGCAGTGGTGGCGCTGGAAGATCACCCCAGTTTCAATGCCGGGCACGGCGCGGTGCTGAACGCGGCCGGCGAGCACGAACTCGATGCCGCCATCATGGACGGTCGCGACCGAAGGGCGGGCTCGGTGGCTTCGGCGCGCACCATCCGCAATCCGGTGATCGCGGCGCGACGCGTCATGGAAGCGAGCGATTGCGTGCTTCTGTCGGCGGGCGGGGCGGACGCGTTTGCGCGCGAGCAGGGGCTCGTTATGGTGGAGCAAGGCTATTTCACCACGGCACTGCGCCAGCAGCACTGGCAACGGGCCGCCGAAGAAAAGGCCGGTCTGCTCACCCGCGCGCGCAGCGAAGCGGAAAAGCACGGCACGGTGGGCGCTGTGGCGTTGGATGATGCGGGAAACCTTGCGGCGGCGACCTCGACGGGCGGCTATACCTATAAGCGCGTGGGCCGCGTCGGCGATGCGCCGGTATTTGGCGCAGGCACCTATGCCGAGAACGGGGTCGTGGCCGTGTCCTGCACCGGGCTTGGCGAATACTTCATCCGGCGCGGCACGGCTCATGATATTGCGGCCCGCATTCGCTATCGCGGCGACGACCTTGGGAGCGCTGCAGCAGCGGTGATCGCCGAACTGACGGGCGATGGCTGCGGGGCAGGGCTGATCGCGGTGGATGGCCAGGGCATCATCGCCATGCCGCACAATACTGAGGGCATGTATCGCGGCGCCGTCAGCGCCGATGGCGTTCTGAGCGTCGGCATCTATGCCGATGATTTCGCGGCAGTTGAAACGATTAGGTGATGGACATAGGAGGCTGTTGCGCACGGGCATGGGCCGAACTTGTGCTTACGGGGCACAATGTTGTAGGAGCCGGGTAAGTGTTGGCAGAAGCCTGCCCAAGCATTGGTGATCAATATCACCGCTTGGTGGCGCGTTTAACTGTCGGGAACGGGGTCGGAGAATAGAAGTGTACGGCGAAACTGTTCCGTTTGAGCTGCCACAACCCAAGCGCATATCGCTAAGCGAAAGTGTCGCCGACACCATCGCCGAAGCCATTGCCACGCGCATCATCTCGCCGGGCGAGCGGATCGTCGAGACCGCGCTGGTGGAAAAGCTGGGTGTCAGCCGGGTGCCGATCCGCGAGGCGCTCAAGGTGCTTCATGCCCAAGGCATCATCAGCGGCGGCGGCCATCGCGGCTATAGGGTGGCGGCCTTTGGCGCCGACGTCACCCAGCAGATCATGGAAGTGCGGCTCAGCCTTGAATCCTTCATGCTGCGCGATGCCATCGAGAACTGGCGCAAGGGCAATGGCAGCCCGCGCGACCTCGAAGCCTGCATCGACAGCATGCGCGCTTCCGCCCGGGCGGGGAGCCTGCGCAATTCGCTGATCGCCGACCTCGAATTTCACCGGGTGATCCGCGTGGCGGCCGATAACCCGATCGTGGGCACGCTGTGGGACACCATTGCCCGCCACGTGCTGATCATCTTCAATTTCGAGCGCTTCCGCGACGAGGATCTCGACGCCATTCCCAAGCAGCACGAGGAATTTCTCCTCTGGATCACCGAGCAGGTGGCGAAGCCCGAAACGGCGTTCACCGAGATCCAGACGGCGCTGGAAAACCACATGCTGCTGATCGCGCGCAAGAAGAAGCCGGGCGTGGTTTCGATTTCCCGCTAAGGCGGTGAACCTAAGCCAGAACGCTGTTGCCTCATTGTATACTGTATGACAAGGTTTAGACGTCAGCTGCGTGCTGACCTGTTTTGGGCTTTGCGACAGGCTTTTCATGTACCGCATAGGTGTCGATGTTGGTGGCACGTTCACCGATTTCACTCTGCTCGACGAAACGAGCGGGCAGATCCACTTCTTCAAGACGCCGTCCACGCCCCATGATCCGTCCGAGGCCATCGAGAACGGTTTGCGCGGCATGCTGGACGGGCTGGGCTTTGCGCCGGGCGACGTGTCGTATCTCGGTCACGGCACGACGGTGGCGACCAACATCGTGATCGAGCGGCGCGGCGCGCGGACCGGGCTGGTGACCACCAGGGGCTTCCGCGACGTGCTGGAACTGGGGCGGCAGGCCCGCCCTTCGATCTACGACTACCGAGTGGAAAAGCCGCCGGTACTGATCCCGCGCGACCGGCGCGTCGAGGTCATAGAGCGGATCGGGCCGGACGGAGAGGTGCTGACCGCGCTCGATGTGGGATCGCTGGAGGCTGCGGTGCGCAGGCTGGCGGAACTCGGTGTCGAAAGCGTCGCCATCTGCTTTCTTCATAGCTATCGCCGGCCCGAGCACGAGGCGCGGGCGCGTGCGGTTGTCGAGGCGATCCTGCCGGACGCCTATATTACGCTGTCCTCGGAAATCC
>CAKTFF010000241.1 GCA_934553185.1 uncultured Devosia sp. | reverse complement strand
GGCCTTCGGCGTGCTCCACCAGCTCAAGCCCGTCCTGCCCCTTGCGCACGAAGGGAACCGGCGCGAAGGGTGCCAGCGCGGCCGACAATACGACCGGGCCTGCACCCGGCCCCCCGCCGCCATGAGGCGTCGAAAAGGTCTTATGCAGGTTGATATGCATGGCGTCGATGCCAAGATCGCCGGGCCGCACCACGCCCATGATGGCGTTGAAATTGGCGCCATCGCAGTAAAAGAACGCCCCCGCGTGGTGAACCGCCTCGGCGATCTCGATGACCTGCGGTTCAAACAGGCCGCACGTATTGGGATTGGTCAGCATGATCGCTGCAACGTCTGGCGACAGGGCGTCGATCACCGCTTGTGCGTCCACCGTGCCGTCGGCGCGGGCCGGTATCGGCTTGACGCTATAGCCGAGAAAGGCAGCGGTGGCCGGATTGGTGCCATGAGCACTTTCGGGCACCAGCACTATTCTGCGGTGGCCTTGCCCAGCCGCTTCCTGCGCCGCCTTGATGGCCATCATGCCCAGCAATTCACCATGAGCACCTGCCTTGGGCGTCAGCGCCACGGCGGCGGTATTGGTCAGGGTCATCAGCCAGTGGCTGAGTTCGTTCATCAGCTCCAGCGCGCCCTGCACCGTGGAGACCGGCTGCAGCGGATGGATGTCCGAGAAGCCGGGCAGGCGGGCCATCTTCTCGTTGAGGCGCGGATTGTGCTTCATCGTGCACGAGCCAAGCGGATACATGCCCGAGTCGATCGAGTGATTGAGCCGCGACAGGCGCACATAATGGCGCATCGCTTCCGGTTCGGTCAGCCCCGCGAGATCCAGCGACGTTCTGCGCTCAAAGCCGCCAAGTCGCGCCGTCGAGATCTCGACATCCGGCAGATCGACGCCGGAATGTTCGGTATCCCCGATCTCAAACAGAAGCGGCTCGTTGGGCAGCAGTGCCGAGCCTGAAGTGGAGGCAAAGCCCGAAGCGCCGGTGCCGGTCGGCCGACCCTGACTGTTCATGCTCATTGCAGTTCCTCCTCGAGCGCCGCACAGAGTGCGGCAATGTCGGCATCCGTCGTGAGTTCTGTGGCAGCCAGCACGATCAGGTTCTCAACGGCTGGATTGTTTGGCTCGAGACGGCTGACGGGAACGCCGCCCAGGATACCTCGTCTGGCCAGGCGCTCGATCAGCCCCGCAGCTGGTTGGGGCGTGCGGATGGTTATCTCGTTGAAGAAGGTATCGTTTAGCACCTCGACACCCGGCACTGACCCTACGGCGTCGGCGAGCTTGCAGGCATTGGCGTGGTTGAGGCGGGCGAGGCGGGTCAAGCCGGCTTCGCCCAAGAGGCCCAGATGGATGGAGAAGGCGAGGGCGCAAAGGCCTGAATTGGTGCAGATATTGCTGGTCGCCTTTTCCCGGCGGATATGCTGCTCGCGTGTCGAGAGCGTCAGGACGAAGCCGCGCTGACCCGCCGCATCCACCGTCTCGCCGCAGATGCGGCCGGGCATCTGGCGGATGAATTCCTTGCGTGTGGCAAGGAGACCCAGATACGGCCCACCAAAATTGAGCGCATTGCCGATCGATTGCCCTTCGGCAACCACGATGTCGGCGCCCATCGCGCCGGGTGCTTCGAGCAAGCCCAGCGACACCACCTCGGTGATGACCACGATCAGCAGCGCGCCCTTGGCATGCGCGGCATCGGCCGCAGCCTTCATGTTGCGCAAGTGGCCATAAAAGTCCGGGGTCTGGATGACGATGGCAGCGGTCTGCTCATCGATTTGGTCAAGGATATCGCCCTGGCCCTCGGGCGATGGCGACAGGCACAAAAGGTCCGCATCGTCCTTGAGATAGGCGCGAACCACGTCCCGGTAATGGGGATGAAGGCCGCCCGACAGAACGATCTTCGATCGCTTGGTGAGCCGGCGCGCCATCAGCACCGCTTCCGCCGTGCCGGTCGAACCGTCATAGAGCGACGCATTGGCCACATCCATGCCGGTGAGCTTGGCCACCTGCGTCTGGAATTCAAACAGCATCTGCAGGGTGCCCTGCGAGATCTCCGGCTGGTAGGGCGTATAGGCGGTGAGCCACTCCGAGCGCTGGATCAGATGATCTACCGTCGCCGGCACATGGTGGCGATAGGCGCCCGCGCCAACAAAGAACGGGCCATCGGCACCTGCATGGTTCTTGCCCGCCAGCGCCTTCATATGCGCTTCGACCAGAAATTCCGGACTATGAGCCGGCAGGCCCAGATCAAAACTCTTGAGGGCTCGCTCCGGCACGGCACTGAACAGCGCATCGATGTCGGCGGCGCCGATCACACCCAGCATCTCGGCGCGTTCGGCTTGCGAATGAGGAAGGTAGCGCATGAAAAACTCTTACTTGGTCAGATCCGCATAGGCGTCGGCATCAAGCAATTGCTCGATCTCGGCAGGATCGTTGATGGCAATCTTGTAGATCCAGCCGCCCGCTTCAGGATCGGCATTGATGAGGCCCGGATTGCCGGAGAGTTCCTGGTTGACCTCAGCCACCGTGCCGGACACCGGCGCGTAGATCTCCGATGCGGCCTTAACGCTTTCCACCACGGCAGCCTCGTCGCCTTTGTTGAGCACCTTGCCGACCTCAGGCAGTTCGACGAAGACGATGTCGCCCAGCGACTCCTGGGCATAGGGCGTGATGCCCACGATGCCGGTCGAGCCTTCGACGCGCAAATATTCATGGTCAGGCGTGAACTTGGTGGTCATGGCGGCCTCTCAACTGGCTTTGTTTTTACGGAAATAGCGATGGAGCACGAACGGGGTTGGCACCACCTCGGCAGGCTGGGCGCGTCCCCGAACAGACACAGCAAGTCGTGTGCCCGGCTGGGCGTGATCGGGCGGCACGAAACCGAGCGCAATGGCCCTGCCCAAGGACGGCGCAAAGCCGCCACTCGACACGAGCCCGATCGGAGTGCCGTGGCTGCCCAAAATCTGCGCGCCTTCGCGAGCCGGGGCGCCTTCGACGAGAAGGCCCACGCGAACCCGGGTCAAGTGCCCGGCGCGTTCGGCCAGAATGCGGGCAGCACCGGGGAAATCGGCCAACTCGCGCCGACGCTTGCTGACCGCAAATCCAAGCCCTGCTTCGACCGGCGAAATGGTCGTGTCCAAGTCATGGCCATAAAGCGGCAGCCCGGCTTCGAGCCGAAGCGAGTCGCGAGCGCCTAGTCCGATTGGCTTCACGCGATCATCGGCTAGAAGCGCGTCCCACAGCAGGGCGGCATTGCCGCTGGGCACCAGGATCTCAAACCCGTCCTCGCCCGTATAGCCGGAGCGCGCGACGATGATCTGGTCGCCCGCAAAAGGAAACGCGGCATACTGCATGAAGCTGAGGTCTTCGGCTCCGGGCATCAGCGCGGTTATTACCGCAACAGCCTCAGGTCCTTGCAAGGCCAGCAAGCCATTGTCGCCGTCAGCGCGAACCAGGCTGGCTTTGTCGCCAGCAGCGGCCTGGATCAGGCTGAAGTCGCCCTCTTTGGTGCCGGCGTTGACGACGATGTAGAGCGTGCCCGCAGATGTCGACGAACGGCCGATCATCAGATCGTCGATCGTGCCGCCTTCGCTGTTGAGCAACAGCGTGTAGCGAATTTGACCGGGTTGGAGATTGTGGATGTCCCCGCAGACCAAAGGCTCGATAAGCGCCGCAACCGCGTGGTGATCCGCTTCGGCATCTCCGCTTGGATTGTTGAGCACCAGAAAGCTCGGACCCATGTGCGACACATCGAACAAGCCCGCATGCTCGCGTGTCCAGCGGTGTTCGCCCATGATGCCAAGCGGATATTGGACGGGAAGCGCATAGCCGCCGAACGGCACCATGCGGCCGCCCGCAGCAAGGTGCTGCTGATACAGCGGGGTTGTTTGAAGCGCATCGAGCGAAGGCTGGGCCATCAACACATCCGGAAATGAACACAAGGCGGCACGGCAAGCTTCGCCTTGCGGCGAACTTCGTGCCCCCTCTGTCCTTGCCCTGAGAGATTTCCCGGCTGAGCGCCGGTTGCTCCTTCGGTGGGATCGCGTGCGATCCGCTTTCCAGAGTGTTTCGTTTGAACTGCGGTCCGTTTGCCTGAGAGTTTCCGGGGCGGTTGCTCCTTCGGCGCTGGAGGGATCCAGTCTCTCCCGCAGTCGGCAGCACCATGGTGGAGATTTGCTAGGAGGTCAACGGCACCCGGAAGAATGCCAAAGAAAAGGCGGGCATAAAAGCCCGCCTCCAAAATCAGCAGAGATCGTGTGCCTAGTTCAGGCG
>CAKTFF010000240.1 GCA_934553185.1 uncultured Devosia sp. | reverse complement strand
GAGCGCCGCGCCTGCGTCGAGCGGGTAACCACATCGGCACCGGCTACCGTGGCCGATCCGCTGTCCGGGCGACGTAATGTGCACAGAATGCTGACCAGTGTGGTCTTGCCCGCACCGTTCGGCCCAAGCAAGGCAAAGTGGGAGCCCGCCGGAATGGCGAGGCTGACCCGGTCGAGTGCCGTCTTGGCTCCATAGGCGGAGCTCACGTCCGAAACGGTGATGGCGGCTTCATTCATGAACGGGAAGTCCTTGGGCGTCTCTGCGCGGGCAGCGCAACATGGTTCGTGGCCAGGTAACGCAAAAAACACTAGCACGACCTAGGACATTTGGCTCTCGATGTATATCTAAGGCTCTCACCGACCGATGCGGCGAACCAATCGTGGTTGAGAGCATTTGGTTTAAGCGCGGCGAAAACCGGATGATCGGCCTGCCGCCCGTTTTTCTCGGGAGAGTACTTTGAAGATCCGTAATGTATTGACCGCGGCCGCCCTCGTGCTGGCCACCACCATGTCCATCTCGGCTGCGGAGCATGAAGTGAAGATGCTCAACACCGGCGCTGATGGCGAGAAGATGGTGTTTGAACCCGAATTTCTGCAGATCGCCCCAGGCGATACCGTTACTTTCGTACCCACCGACAAGGGACACAATGCCGAAAGCATCAATGGCATGATCCCCGAGGGCGGCACCGAGTTTAAGGGCAAGATCAACGAAGAAATCAGCGTCACTTTCGATGTGGAAGGCGCTTACGCCTACAAGTGCCTGCCGCACTTTGCCATGGGCATGGTCGGCCTGATCGTTGTTGGTGAAGACCCTGCCAACCTTGCACAGATCACCGAAGCCAAGGCACCGCCTAAGGCCAAGGCAAAGTTCGAAGAACTTGCCGCCATGGTTGGCCAGCAGTAATCACTGCTCAAGCAGAACTGATCATTGTGTTGTTGATGGCGTCGCACTATGCGGCGCCATTTCCTTTTTCAGTGTCGATCAGCGCTTTGGATAGCGCTGCCTGAGCACGTCATAGACAGCGCGAATGCCGTGATCGGTGCCGCCGAATGGCCGTCCGGCCCGCGCTTCGGGCGCCCAGGCCATGATATCGAGATGCACCCATGTTCCAGCTTTTTCAACGAAACGCTTCATGAAAAGCGCCGCCGTGATCGACCCGGCAAAGCCGCCCGTCCCTGCATTGTTCACCGCGGCGATCTTGGAGTTCATCATGGCATCATAGGGCGTCCAGAGGGGCATCTGCCATAGTGGATCATCGACCTTGAGTCCGGAAGCCATCAGGTCGCGCGCCAGCGCATCGTCTGTTGAGTAGAGCGCGGGCAGTTCCGGGCCCAGCGCCACACGGGCAGCGCCGGTCAGAGTTGCCATGTCGAGGAGGAGTTCGGGGCTTTCCTCGTCCGCGAGCGTCAGGGCGTCGGCCAGGATCAACCGGCCCTCGGCATCGGTGTTGCCGATTTCAACGGTGAGGCCCTTGCGCGAGCTCAGCACATCGCCGGGGCGGAAGCTGTCACTCGCAATAGCGTTTTCCACGATGGGGATCAGCACGCGCAGGTTCACAGACAGTTCTGCAGATACGATAGCATGGGCCAGCCCTAGGACGTTTGCTGCGCCACCCATGTCTTTTTTCATCAGAAGCATGCCGGCCGATGTCTTGATGTCGAGCCCGCCCGTGTCGAAGGTGACCCCCTTGCCCACTAGGGTAACCTTTGGATCTGTGTCCTTGCCCCAACGCAGATCCATGAGGCGCGGCTGCTGGTTGCCAGCTCGGCCGACGGCGTGAATCATGGGCAGGTTCTGCGCCAGAAGATCATCGCCGACCACGGCAGACACCGACATGCCCCGTTCCTGGGCAAAGGCATGGATGGCAGCGTCGAAGGCGTCAGGACCAAGGTCGTTGGTGGGCGTGTTGATCAGGTCGCGCGCGAGCACCGCAGCCTCGACGAGCCGGTTGATCTCCCCCCCGTCAGCGCCTTGCGGCGCAACCAGCCGGGGTGCGGCCTTTGGCTTGCGGTAACGGTCAAAGCGATAGGCACCCAGGCGAAACGCCACCGTTGCCAGAACTGGATCGCCATAGCTGCCGGTCAGATGATATTCGCCCTCAGGCAGGGCAGCGCCTGCAAGGCCCATCACCATGGGCGAGCGGTTCGCTTCCTCTCCAAGGCCGAACAGGTAGCCACCCACGGTGCCATCGGCGCGCGGAAGAGCCAGCAGCTTGCCTCGCTGGCCCGTGAAGCCATTGGCAGAAGCCCACGCCGCCTCCATCGTGGAAAGATCGGCTTCGGCGAGCTTATCCTGCTCAACAGCGATAATGGGGAGGGTTGTGGGAGTGTTTGTCATGGGTGCTCCAGGGTGGAACTCAGAATAGGGTCGCCCCCAACGCCCCGCAACGTGAGAAAAACGCCTCCAAAGCCAACCTCATTGTCGTAAAGACGCCGATGCGCCGTGCCGAACAGGCATTCGCCATGGCTAGCTAAAGGTTGCCGATACGGATCCCAGCCCTTCGGCATGGGCCTTGATCTGCCGGCCCGTGAGTGGCACCGGACCGAGGCGGGCGCCGGTGATCACAACATTGCCTGCCTTGAGCGGCAGGTTGCGCTCGGCGGCGTGGTTGGCCAGCCAGGCCAAAGCCGCCATCATGTTGGCGGTCGAGGCATTGCCGGGCGTTGACGCGACCGGCGCATCATCCATCTCGAGCACAATGGGCTGCTGCCCAAATTCGGGAAGCGCATCGAAGCTGATCGCCGGCCCGAGAACGACCGCACCGCTATGTTGCAGGTCGGCAATGCCGGTCAGCTTTGCGACTTGGCTGCGATCAACGAAGCGCGAGGCGAGAATTTCAAAAGCTAGGTGAAAGCTAGCAATGGCGGAAGGCATCTCCTCGGCCTTATAGTCTCCGTCGCGCATGGGCAGGTCGCGGCTCAAAGTCACTGCGACTTCTACTTCGATGCCGATGCTGGGGTAATCAGCCGCCGTCATCGCGGCGCCATCTGCAAGCACGTTGCTGGCGAGGATGGGGGAAGCAAAGGGCAGGCCGGATTCGGGCATCGGCTGGACCTTCCAGGCGCCAACCGGGCCCAACGCGGTGACGGTTTCGTTCTGGATGCGATAGGCATCTTCGGCGGTTTGCGGCTCCAGATCCTGAGGAAGGTCTTGGATCAGCATGCCGGAAGCGCGGTGCTGCAGCAGGATGTCGGTCAGTTTGTGCGTCATGGTCATCCTGTCAGCGTTTGGGTTCAAAAAGGCGGTCGCGCGACCCGGTCAGATGCGCCTTCATCAGGCGGCACGCGGCATCGGCATCGCCGTTGAGGATCGAATCGTAAACTGCGGTGTGCTCCACAAACACATGCTGCAATCCGTCGCTGGTGCTGCGCAGCGACATGCCATGAAAGCGCATGCCCACCGCAATGTGTTCTTCAAGCGCCTGCATGGCCGTGGTGAAATAGGGATTGCCTGACGCCTGGGCGATGCTGAGATGGAAGCTAAAATCGGCATCGGCACGATGAGCCTGGCGATTGGTGGCGTCCCGCAGGAGGTTGAGCGCCGACTTGATCTTGTGCAGCGCATCATCGGACCGGCGAATGGCCGCCATGGCAGCCGCTTCCGGCTCGATGGTCAGGCGGAAATCATAGCAATGCTGAAGATCGGATAGGTTCTCCATCTGCCCAAAACCAAGCGGCTCGCGCAATCCCGCCTCGCGCACGAAGCTGCCCGCACCCCGACGAGAATAAATCAAACCCTGGTCCCGCAGCCTCTGGAGCGCGTCACGCACGACCGGGCGCGATACCTGAAATTCTGCCGCCAGAGTGTGCTCGGTGGGCAAGCGTTCATCCACGCCATAGGCGCCGGACTTGATGGCGCGCAGGATACGGTCAAAAACCGCATCGGAGAGGCTGCGCCGAGCATGAAGCGTTTCCGACATGGCTAAGCTTGGCCCTCCCCCGGGCTGGCACCAAGATGACCCAGGAGATCGAACAACGCGCTTGGCGCGCCAAACCCTCCGGACTTGGTGATTATCGTGAAGCCTCCGCCACGGGCAAGAGGCAGGCCCGGCAAAGCTTCGCCAACTAACTGCAAGACCCCAATGCCGAGCGCCTCAAGCACTACCTGAGCCGTGGCTCCGCCTGAAATCACCAAGGTTGCGCCAGGCAGCGGCGCTAGAACACGGAGAGCATCTGCGAGACGTTGGGCAACCACTGCGGGATCGGCTTTGGTGGTGCCCGGCAGCGCGTGAATAATGGTGAGCGGTGCAGTGGCTGGCCGCTTGTCCGCCAGAACACCCGCTGGCGCAC
>CAKTFF010000239.1 GCA_934553185.1 uncultured Devosia sp. | reverse complement strand
GTTCAAGCTGACCAAGGTTGCAGGCGCGTACTGGCGCGGGGACAGCAACAATCCGGTGCTGAGCCGCATCTATGGGACGGCGTTTGCGACGCGCGAGGAACTCGACGCTTATCTCCACATGGTGGAAGAGGCGGAAAAGCGGGACCACCGCCGCATCGGGCAGGAGATGGACCTTTACCACTTCCAGCCGGAAGCGCAGGGCTCGGTGTTCTGGCACCCCAAAGGCTATGTGCTCTACAACCAGATGGAAGCCT
Organism: uncultured Devosia sp.; assembly: GCA_934553185.1. Lineage (GTDB taxonomy): Bacteria > Pseudomonadota > Alphaproteobacteria > Rhizobiales > Devosiaceae > Devosia. Next base: position 4,039 of record CAKTFF010000239.1, on the reverse strand, counting down.
ATATCCGCCGCCGGCTGAATGGCTCAGGCTATGTCGAGGTCAAGACGCCGCAACTGATGAGCTCCAAGTTCTGGGAGCAGTCGGGCCATTGGGGCAAGTATCGCGAAAACATGTTCGTGGTGCCCGACGAAGTGCCCGGCACCGAAGAGGAAGGTCCGGTGCTGTCGGGCAAGGGCGAGCTGATGGCGCTCAAGCCCATGAACTGCCCGGCGCATGTGCAGATCTTCAACCAGGGCATCAAGTCTTATCGCGACCTGCCGCTGCGCATGGCCGAGTTCGGCTGCTGCCACCGCAACGAGGCGCATGGGGCGCTGCATGGGCTGATGCGCGTGCGGCAGATGACGCAGGACGATGCGCATATCTTCTGCCGCGAGGACCAGATCCAGAGCGAAACAGAGCATTTCGTGCATCTGCTCTATTCGGTTTATGGCCATATGGGCTTTGAGAACGTCGTCATCAAACTGGCGACGCGGCCGGAAAAGTTCGGCGGTACGATCGAGCGCTGGGATGCGGCCGAGAAGGCGCTGGGCGATGCCCTGCGCGCAACGGGTTATGACTTCGAGATCGCCGAGGGCGAGGGGGCGTTCTATGCGCCCAAGCTCGAATTCCACCTCAAGGACGCGATCGGGCGGAGCTGGCAGGTGGGAACGCTGCAGCTCGACTACGTGCTGCCCGAGCGGTTGGATGCGACCTATGTGGCCGAGGATGGGACGCGCAAGTATGCGGTGATGCTGCACCGGGCGATCCTGGGCTCGCTGGAGCGATTCATCGGCATGATGATCGAGAACTATGCCGGCAAGATGCCGATGTGGCTGGCGCCGACACAGGTGGTGGTGGCGACCATCGTGTCGGAAGCGGACGAGTATGCGCAAAAGCTGGTGAGCCAGCTGCGGGCGGCGGGCATCCGCGCCGAGCTCGACACGCGAAACGAGAAGATCAACTACAAGGTGCGCGAGCATTCAGTGGGCAAGGTGCCGCTGATGTTCGTGGTCGGCCGCCGCGAAGCGGAAGAGGGCACTGTGTCGGTTCGCCGGCTCGGCACCGAAGGCCAGAAGGTCGAGCCGTTCATGGATGCGCTGGTTGCCCTGATGGCCCAAGCCACCCCGCCGGACCTCAAGGCCGCCTGATGCCGCAGCGTCCGAGCAACCGGGAGATCAAGGCCCTGACCCACTTGGGGGAAGAAAACGCGCTCGGGCCGGGCGACTTCAAGGATATCGGCCCAAAGGTGTTTGCCGGCATGCTCAAGAAAGGCTGGGTGGTGGAAGCCGAAGGCCTGCCGGGCAAGTACCGGGCGACGATCAAGGGCCTGACGATCCACGAGGGCGAGATCATCTTTGCGGGTCGTTACCGAAACTAGAGCACAGTTCTAACCCGCCCCGGCGGCCACCTAGCGCCATCTTCTGCGCTTCCGGTGCTCACGTACTCAATGTACGCTGCGCTCCGGTTCTCGAAACTGACGCTAACTGACTCGCCCTGACGGGTCATAACTGCACTCTAGTGCCCGAAACATGCATGCCGGACCTGATTCCTATTACCCGCTCCATCGCCATCGATCCTTCCGAGATCGAGGAGAGCTTTGTGCGCGGGCAGGGGCCGGGTGGGCAGAATGTCAATAAGGTGTCGAGCGCGGTGCAACTGCGTTTCGATCTTCTCAAAAGCCCCAATATTCCCGAAACGATGAAAAGGCGGGTGGCGTCGCTGGCGGGCAAGAGGCTGACCAAGGATGGGGTGATCGTTATCACCGCGAACAACCATCGTGACCAGCCCATGAATCGCCAGGATGCGCTGGAGCGATTGATCGGGCTTCTGGTGGCGGGAGCGCATGTGCCCAAGGCGAGGCTTGCAACGCGGCCAACGCTGGCCAGCAAACGACGGCGGCTGGAAGGCAAGTCGATCCGGTCGGAAACCAAGAAGATGCGGAACGGCAAGCCGGACCTGTCCTGAACAGCAAAGAAAAGCACAAAGATCTATGAGCATGGATGAGTCGAGCAGCAGCCTTAAGTTTGGAACCAGCGGGCTGCGGGGGCTGGTAACGGACCTTCAAGGGCAAGCGGCGCGGCGCTATGTGCGAGCCTTTTTGCGCCATCTCAGCGCCACCAGGCCCGGCGGCGGCAAAGTGTTTATCGGTCGTGATTTTCGCCCATCCAGCCTGGAGATTGCCCGAGATTGTGCTGCGGCGGTGGTGGCGGCCGGGCTGGTGCCGGTGGATTGCGGTGCGCTGCCGACGCCGGCACTGGCGCTCCATGCCATGGCGGCGGGCTGCGCCTCGGTCATGGTCACCGGCAGCCATATTCCGGTGGATCGCAATGGGCTGAAATTCTATCTGCCTGGCGGCGAGATCAGCAAGGCGGACGAAGCGGGCATCGTTGGTGCGCTGCGGGACGAGGCCATCGCCGACCTTCGGGCGGCTATGGAGGATGAGTCTGAGGCCGCGCGGGCACGTTACTTCGAGCGTTTTGTGCCTCTGCTCACCGAAGGTGCGCTTGGTGGCATGCGGGTCGGGGTCTTCGAGCATTCGAGCGTGGCGCGGGATGTGTTGTCCCAGGTGCTGCAGTTTTTTGGCGCCGAGGTGGTGAGCCTGGGGCGACGCGACGATTTCGTGGCGGTGGATACCGAGGCGTTTGGGGATGCGGTATTTGTGCCACTGCGGGGTTGGATCGAGGAGCATCGGCTTGATGCTTTGGTTTCAGCGGATGGCGATGGAGACCGGCCGCTGCTGATGGATGGGCAAGGCCAGTTCGTGCGCGGCGATGTGCTTGGGCTGCTGGCGGCGCGCTTTCTTGGAGCCCGGTGCGTGGTGACGCCGGTGACGTCCAACTCGGCCATCGAAAGAACGGGCTTTTTTGCCGAAGTGGTGCGCACCAAGGTCGGGTCGCCATTTGTCGTCGAGGCGATGGAACAGGCGGCGGGGCCGGTCGTGGGATTTGAGGCCAATGGCGGCACGTTTGTGGGCGAGGGGGTCTCGGCTGCCGGCAAGGCGTTGGACCCGCTGGTGACGCGCGATGCGGTGTTGCCGATCCTCAGCGTTCTGGCGCTTGCCGCTCATGCGGGCAGGCCGGTGCATGCTTTCGTGGCTGATCTGCCCCTGCAGCACGCCTTGGCGGACCGTTTGCAGAATGTGCCGAGCGAACGCAGCGCTGCTTTTCTCCGACGGCTGGCTGAGGACGAGGCTTTTGCGCGCACGCTGTTCGCGCCGCATGGCGTTTCCGGATTGTCGCAAATCGACGGGCTGCAGTTCAGGACGGCAGCGGGGGACATGGTGCATTTTCGCGCATCGGGCAATGCGCCCGAACTGCGCTGCTATGTCGAGGGGAGTACGCCCGAAGTTGCCGAGGCATTGCTCGCCTGGGGCATGGCGGTGGCGGCTGAACAGGTGGCCTGAAGGGGGCCGCCCGAAGGCAGCCCCGCATTGATTACTTGGCGGAGGCCTCAATATCGACCTTGCCGACCAGGGCGGATGGGTCGGTTTCGGCAGCAACAAAATCCTCGAGGCGAAGGCCAGTTTCGTCCTTGGCGGTCATGTCGATGGAAAGATATTTTGCGGTGCCGCGCACAAAAGCGCTGATGGCCGTGCTGACCTTTTGCGCATCGGCAGCGCCCGCCAGCAGGCCCACCACCGTGCCTTCGGCCAAGCTGGCAAAAACCGGGCGCAGGGTGGCGGGATCGGCACCCTGATCGGCAGCTACGCTGGCGAAGATGATGTCGGTGAGGCCTTCATCGGTGACGTCGAGCTTGAGATTGCTGATCGCGAGGCCCATCGCAGCGGCTAGCGCGTCATCCTCGTCGAGCCCGAACAAGGCTTCGGTGGCGTTGATGAGCGTGCCGGTGAGGGAAACAGTGGCCAGGTCGGCGCCAGTGACCGACACTTCGTCGAGCGAGATTGTCTCGTCGGCTTCGTTCCAGCTTGTTGCGACGGTGAAGCCAGCGTCGATGGTGGTCACGCCTAGCGCGATCAACTGATCAATCTGGGGGTCAGCCGTGTCGGTGGGCAGATCGGCGACGATGTTGGCAGCGGCCAGGCGCATTGTTGTTGGTATGC
>CAKTFF010000238.1 GCA_934553185.1 uncultured Devosia sp. | reverse complement strand
CCAGCTCGTGAAAGCGTTCGCCTTCGCGGCCGTAAAAGCTTTCCGAGGTGAACCGCAGCGCGCCCACGTGCACGGTCATCGCCAGTTCTTCCGCCATTTCCCGTGCTAGCGCCACGTCGCTCCCTTCCCCCATTTCCACCCGCCCGCCGGGCAGCATGCAATAATCGTCGCCATCCTCGCGGCACACCAGCACATGCCCGTCGCGGATCGCGAGCCCCGCTACCCGATAGTTGAACCGCGTGCCCCCCACGGGAAAGCTCAAAACAATCCGCTCACTCACCATCGGGCTCCTCGAACAAGCTTTGCTGCATGCCCACAAACCCCTGCGGCACAAGGCGTCCCAGATGCTGGAACGCCGTGCCCGTCAGCATCCGCCCGCGCGGCGTCCTTTGGATAAAGCCCTGCTGGATCAGATAGGGCTCGACGATTTCCTCGATCGCATCGCGCGGCTCGCTCAGCGCCGCGGCAATGGTCTCGATCCCCACCGGCCCGCCATTGTAGAAGTCGGCAATCGTGGTCAGATACCGCCGATCCAACTGGTCGAGCCCCCGCGCATCCACATCAAGCCGCAACAGCGCCTTGTCGGCGATCGCGCGGGTGATCTCCCCGGCATTTTCCACCAGCGCGAAGTCCGTCACCCGCCGCAGCAGCCGCCCGGCAATGCGTGGTGTGCCCCGCGAGCGCCGGGCAATCTCCATCGCCCCATCAGGCGCCATCGGCATGCCCAGAAGCCGCGCCCCCCGCTGCACGATCAGCACCAGTTCTTCGGGCGTGTAAAAATTGAGCCGCACAGGGATGCCGAACCGGTCCCGCAGGGGCGTCGTCAGCAGGCCCGCCCGCGTCGTCGCGCCAACCAGGGTAAACCGCGCCAGGTCGATCCGCACCGACCGCGCCGCCGGCCCTTCCCCGATGATCAGATCGAGCTGGAAATCCTCCATCGCCGGATAAAGCACTTCCTCGATCGCCGGATTGAGCCGATGGATCTCGTCGATAAACAGCACATCGCGATCTTCGAGATTGGTCAGCAGCGCCGCCAGGTCCCCTGCCTTGGCAATTACCGGACCCGATGTCGCGCGAAACCCCACGCCCAGTTCACGCGAAATGATCTGCGCCAAAGTGGTCTTGCCCAGCCCCGGCGGCCCCACGAACAGCACATGATCGAGCGCCGCCCCGCGCTGCTTGGCCGCCTGAATAAACACTTCCAGATTGGCCCGCGCCGCCGCCTGCCCCACGAACTCGGAAAAACCCGAAGGCCGCAGCGATACATCCAGCGGATCATCCCGCCCGGCAGCCGGTGATGTGAGGTCGGTCAAAGCATGTCCTCAACGCGCTGAATAGTAAGGAGAGGTGTTTGCAGCAAGGATCACGCACTCAACTCCCTCAGCCCCAGCCGGATCAGCTTCTCCGTCGGCAACCCTTCGCCCTCACGCGCCACAATTCGCGCCAGTGCCGCCGAGGCTTGCGCGGCGGAATAGCCCAGATTGGTGAGCGCCGACACCGCATCGGCCACCGCACTTGGTGCCACCCCTTCGCCAAGCGCCACCTGCAGCCCCAGCATGCCAGCATCGATCCCTGGCACAGCCGGCACCTTGCCCTTGAGTTCGGTCACCAGCCGCACGGCAAGCTTTGGCCCCACCCCGCTTGCCCGCCCGATCATCGCCTTGTCGCCAAGCGCCACAGCGCTCGACAACTCATTGGGCGAAAGGACCGACAGAATAGACAGCGCCACCCGCGCTCCAACGCCCTGCACGGTCATCAACAGGTGAAACCACCCCTTCTCCGCTTCGCTCACAAATCCATAAAGCCGGATCATGTCCTCGCGGACGATGGTTTCGATAAACACCACCGTCGCTTCCCCGACGCGCGGCAGGGCCTGCAGCGTCCGGCTGGAACAAAACGCCTGGTAGCAAACACCACCGCAATCGATCAGGACGAAATCGTCGCCAAGACTGTCCACCAGCCCCTTGAGCTTGCCGATCACGCCAGCGCCCTCAGCCGCTGCGCCGCCACCCGGTGATGGGCATGGCAGATCGCGATCGCCAGCGCATCTGCGGCGTCCGCACCCTTGAATTGAGCCGTCGGCAAAAGCGTCCGAACCATCAGTTCAACCTGACCCTTTTCCGCATGGCCTGTACCCACAACCGATTTCTTGACCAGGTTCGCCGCATATTCGCTGACCGGCAGCCCGCGCGCCGCCGGCGCCAGCAGCGCCACGCCGCGGGCCTGTCCCAGGATCAACGCCGAGCGCATCCCTGCATTCACAAAGGTTTCCTCCACCGCTGCCTCCGCCGGCGCAAACCGGTCCAGCACCTCGCCAAGCGCGCCAAACAGCATGGCAAGCCTCTCGGCAAGCGAGCCATCCACCGGCGGCGTCACCGTGCCTGCGCCCACAAAGCTCAAGCGGTTACCCGCCGTCTCGATCACACCCCAGCCGCAGCGGCGCAGGCCCGGGTCGATACCGATGATTCGCGTCACGCTGCTCATGCACTCATCCTTACCCAGCCACGTTCCGCCGACCAAGCTCTATGTGAACAAAGCGGCAACGACGCATCTATGGTCCGGCTTTGTTAAAAAGCCATTCATCATGCGAACACCCTGTTCAAGACCAAGCCTTAGTTTGGCCGCGGGAATGCAGGAACCATCGCTCATGAGCCGAATTGCTGAAGCGCCACCGGGCCGCATCGGGCTCGACACCGATATTGCCGAATACCGGGCAAGCGCTGAAGGATCCAATACATGACCAGCAAATACAGCGTGTCGTCTCCGGGACACTGGTCCGGCGTCGGCTATTGGACCCTGCTTGGAACGATTGCCGTCACCATCATATCCATAGCGTTTACCGCGATCCTGTTTCACGATCTGGACACTGTGTCGATGCAGCGTGCACTGGTGGGCGCCACGACCCTGCCCATCATGATGGGCGTTCCGCTATTCTTTTATGTCGGGTTGCGCATGCGCGGCCTTGCGCTCACCAACGTTAAACTCGGCCTTGTCGCGCGCACCGACAGCCTGACCTCCTGCCTCAATCGCGGCGCCTTCACCAGCCAAGTCGATGCTCATCTTGGCAAGATCAGCCAGGACGAAGGCGGCGCCCTGCTGATGATCGACGCCGACAATTTCAAGGCGATCAACGACATGTTCGGCCACGACAGCGGCGACGAGGCTTTGACCATCATCGCCCGCTCCATCCGCACCATCCTACGCTCAGGTGATCTTGTGGGGCGCATGGGCGGCGAAGAGTTCGGCGTTTATCTGCCTGGCGTCGACCTGCGCAACGCCGAAGTGATCGCCGAACGTATCCGGCGCTCGGTGAGCCTGGCCATCTTTGCCCCCGGCGGCGACCAGCGCCACCTGTCGGTCAGCATTGGCGGAGCGGTGTTTTCCGGCCCGGTCAGCTTTTCAGCGCTGTTCCGCATCGCCGACCAGCGCCTCTATGGCGCCAAGGAAACCGGCCGCAACCGCGTCACCATCGGCCATGTCGACGACATTTCCATTCTCGAACTCCGCCAAAGCGCATAAAAAAGGCGGCGCTCTGCGCACCGCCTTTTCCGTCAAACAGCCCAGAAAAAATCAGGCTTCGAGCTTGGCTGCGTCTTCGTCGCTCATTTCGAAGTTCGAATAAACGTTCTGCACGTCGTCGTCTTCCTCAAGCGTTGCGATCAGCTTCATCAGCGTCGCGCCCTTGTCAGCGTCGATCGGCGTATTGGTTTGTGGCTTCCACACGGCCTTGACCGACTCGGCCTCGCCCAACACCTTTTCCAGCGTCGCGGCGACTTCCACCATGGCCTCGAAGGACGTGGTGATATAGTGGCCCTCCTCGTCGCTCTCGACGTCGTCGGCGCCTGCTTCGATGGCCGCTTCCATCACCTTGTCTTCCGTCCCGGCCGATAGCGGATAGGTGATCTCGCCCACCTTGTCGAACATGAAGCCAACCGAATTGGTTTCCCCCATCGCGCCGCCATTCTTGGAGAAATACGAGCGGACATTGCTGGCGGTGCGGTTGCGATTGTCGGTCAGCGTTTCAACGATGATGGCAACGCCGCCGGGGCCATAGCCCTCGTAGCGGATCTCATCATAGTTCTCGCCGTCCGAACCGATCGCCTTTTTGATGGCACGGTCGATATTGTCCTTGGGCATGGACTGCGACCGCGCATTAGTCACAGCCAGGCGCAGGCGTGAGTTGAAAGCCGGATCGGGCATGCCCATCTTGGCAGCGACGGTGATTTCGCGCGCCAGCTTGGAAAAAATCTTGGACCGCACCGCGTCGGACTTGCCCTTGCGATGCATGATATTCTTGGCGTGTGAATGGCCGGCCATCAAACACTCCCCTCTTAAACGAACTGCTGAAT